>SVKH01000048.1 GCA_015068545.1 Oscillospiraceae bacterium | reverse complement strand
TGCATTTTTGAAAAGCTAAAGCTTTTCAAAAAAATTGCACAGCAATATAATCATTTTTTGCTTTATGAAAACGCAGTTTCCTATAAAGCAAAAACTAAACCGGCATGGTACAAAGACCAAGCCGGCTAAAACCATAGTTAAGTTCATTAACCAAAAGTTAATATATTATTCCCATTTTGCGCTTCCCGACATCAAGGTAACCACATCTGTGCCTACACTTAAAAGTCCGCCTTCTACACCCACACGCTTTTCCTCGCCGTTTTCCATTTCCACACGGCAGGTGCATGGCTTTACCGATGTAATAAAGGGGATATGATTCGCAAGTACAGCAAGCTCACCCTCGGTGCCCCTTAGGGAAACCTTTACAGCTTCTCCTGAGAATAAATCTCCGTCGGGAGTGGATATAACAAGTTTAAAAGTTTTCATTATACCACCTTTTTCGCCTTTTCTACCGCTTCGTCTATGGTACCCACAAAGAGGAAGGCAGATTCCGGTAAGTCGTCATGCTTGCCTTCTATAATCTCTTTAAATCCTCTGATAGTTTCAGAAAGCGGAACGTATTTTCCCTCTATGCCGATGAATTTTTCCGATACACTGAATGGCTGAGAAAGGAATCTTTGGATTTTTCTTGCTCTTTGTACCAAAAGCTTATCCTCATCGGAAAGCTCATCCATACCCATAATGGCGATAATATCCATAAGCTCCTGATACCTTTGCAGTATTCTCTGTACCTCACGGGCAACATTGTAATGCTCTTCTCCCAATATATCCGCAGACAAAATACGGCTGGTGGATTCCAGAGGATCTACCGCAGGATAAATACCCTGAGAAGCTATACTTCTCGAAAGAACCGTCGTTGCGTCCAGATGGGCAAATGTGGTAGCAGGCGCAGGGTCGGTAAGGTCATCCGCCGGCACATAAACCGCCTGAATGGATGTGATTGAGCCTTTTTTTGTAGAGGTGATTCTCTCCTGAAGCATACCCATTTCGTTAGCCAGAGTAGGCTGATAACCTACTGCAGAAGGCATTCTGCCCAGTAGCGCCGAAACCTCGGAGCCTGCCTGAGTAAATCTGAAAATATTGTCGATGAAAAGAAGCACATCCTGACCTTTTTCCTCACGGAAATACTCTGCCATGGTAAGTCCGGAAAGACCTACTCTCATTCTGGCTCCCGGCGGCTCGTTCATCTGACCATACACCAAGGCTGTATTGGACAAAACTCCCGATTCCTTCATTTCATTATAAAGGTCGTTACCCTCTCTGGTACGTTCTCCAACTCCGGTGAAGACGGAAAGTCCGCCATGCTCCTTGGCTATGTTATTTATAAGCTCCATTATAAGCACCGTTTTTCCCACTCCGGCACCACCGAAAAGACCTATCTTTCCGCCCTTTGAGTATGGGCAGATAAGGTCGATTACCTTAATACCTGTTTCCAATATGTTAGTGGATGTGGCAAGCTCGGAATACTCCGGAGCAGGTCTGTGAATATCCCATTTTTCCACATCTTTTGGCGCCGGCTGATTATCCACCGGCTCTCCCAGTACGTTAAAGATTCTGCCAAGAGTTTTACTGCCCACAGGCACACTTATACCCTTGCCGGTATCTGTTACAGGAGTGCCGCGTTTTAGCCCGTCTGTGGAGGACATAGCAATACACCTTACTGTGTTATCGCCGATATGCTGTGCCACCTCTACGGTCAGCTCTCTTTCGTCTATATTCATTGTCAACGCATTGTATATGGCAGGCAGACTTCCCTCGGGGAAGATAACGTCTACTACCGGACCTACTACCTGCAGTACACTGCCTTTTGATAAATCTGACATATTTTTGTCTCCTTATATGCCGCTTCCGGCCACAATTTCTGTAATTTCCTGAGTGATTGCACCTTGCCTTGCACGGTTGTATTCAAGGCTGAGCGCATCTATCATCTCGCCTGCATTCTTTCCGGCACTATCCATGGCAAAACGTCTTGCCACTACTTCGCAGGTGAAGCCTTCCTTTGCCGCAGCCACCAGCTTGCCTGCTATATATTCCTCCATAACAGCCTCCAAAATAGTTATTTCGTCAGGCTCGTAGACTATGTCCGCTTTGGATTTTCTCTCGGTTTTTTCCAAAGGCAAAACCCAGTCAATACGCGGAGTTTGTGTCATCATGGATATATACTGGGTGGAAGCTATCCCCACTTTTTCATACTCACCGTCTTTAAACGCCTTGCAGATTTCCTTTGCCATGCCTGATGCATCGGAATAGGTAAAATCCTCTACTCTAAGAGTTTTGCCATTATATCTGTCGCAGGCTCTTTTGCCTATCGTGATGATTTTTACGGCATTTTCCGCCTCGGCAAGCTTAAAAATATTGGAGTTGTACCCACCGGCAAGACCACGGTCTCCTGCTACAACTACAAGGCAGATGTTGCCCTTTTTTCCGCTTTTCATATACTGGCTTTTTTCGCAGGATTTTGCCGAAGAAAGCATAGAAACGGTATTCTCCAAAGCAGAAGCATATTCCCGGCTTTTCATCATCGCCCTTGTAGCACCGCGGATTTTCGCCGATGCCACAAGCCCCATAGCCTTAGTAAGATGCAGAGTGGAATCCACGCTTTTTATGCGATTTTTCAAGCTTTTAATATCTACGCCCATAGAATCACTCCTTCATTTTCCTGAGTGCTGACTCCAGTGTAGCTATGTCCTCGTCATCGCAGTAATTATTCTCAAATCTTTCCAGTAGTCCGGCATATTCCGCTGTCAATAGTGCGTACAGCTTACTTTCGTAGTCCGCCACGTCATCTACGGCTACGTGGTTTAGGTAACCGTTTATAACAGCGTATACGATAGCTACCTGACAGCCTACTCTTACCGGTGCATTTTTACCTTGCTTTAAAACCTCTACTATCCTCTCACCAAGGGCAAGACGTGCCTTTGTATCGCTGTCTAAGTCACTTCCGAACTGAGCAAAGGACTGAAGCTCGCGGTACTGAGCATAAAGTAGCTTCAGCTCACCCGATACCTTCTTCATTGCCTTAAGCTGGGCAGAACCACCTACACGGCTAACCGATATACCCGGATTTATAGCCGGCATGATACCTGCGTGGAACAGCTCGGTTTCAAGGAAAATCTGTCCGTCTGTAATGGAGATAACGTTAGTAGGGATGTATGCCGAAACGTCACCTGCCTGAGTTTCTATGATAGGAAGTGCAGTGATGGAGCCTCCGCCATATTCGGGAGCCATGCAGGCTGCTCTTTCCAAAAGTCTTGAATGAAGGTAGAATACATCACCGGGATACGCTTCTCTGCCCGGCGGACGGCGTATCAAAAGGGACAAGGCACGGTATGCAACAGCGTGCTTTGACAGGTCGTCATAAATTATCAGTACGTCCTTACCCTTATCCATAAAATATTCTGCCATGGCACAGCCGGAATATGGCGCAACATACTGAAGCGGTGCTGTTTCCGATGCTGATGCCGATACTATTATGGTGTACTCCATAGCTCCTGCTGCTTCAAGATCCTGAGCAAACTGTGCAACCGAGGTATTCTTCTGACCTATTGCTACATATATACAGATTACACCTGTGTTTTTCTGGTTTATTATTGTATCCTTGGCGATCTGGGTTTTACCCGTTTGTCTGTCGCCTATAATAAGCTCTCTCTGACCTCTGCCGATAGGAATCATACTGTCTATCGCCTTTATTCCTGTCTGAAGCGGAACAGATACACTCTTTCTTTCTATAATGCCCGGTGCAGGTGATTCGATAGGTCTTGTTTCCTCAGAGGAAATAGCACCCTTGCCATCAATAGGCGCGCCTAAAGCATCCACAACTCTGCCCAAAAATTCATCGCCCACCGGCACAGATACTACCTTGCCTGTACGGGTTACCTTTGAGCCTTCGTGGATGTCGTTGGTGTTGGACAAAAGCGCCACCGATACGGTTTCGCTCTCAAGGTTCTGCGCCATGCCGAAGCTTCCGTCCTCAAATTCCAACAGCTCACTTGCCATGCAGTTTTCAAGGCCATACACCCTTGCTATACCGTCACCAACCAGTATAACGGTGCCGGTTTCCTGCATTTCTATTTTAGATTCGTAATTTCTTATTTGTTCTTTTATAATCTGACTGATTTCGTCTGGTCTTGCGCTCATCTGTCTATCACATCCTTTACGTCTTTGAGATGCTTTCTAAGGCTGGAATCCAATATGCTGCCTTCCATCTCAACTATTAAACCGCCCAGTATTGCAGGCTCTACGGCAAAGCTCGGCTCTACCTTGTGTCCGCTTTTTTTCTCCAGCTTACTTATAAGGGCAGATTTTTCCTCTTCGCTAAGCTCTACCGCACTGGTGACCTTAGCCGGAAAGACTCTGTTTTTTTCGTCCAGCATGGCTCTGTACTCCTTGACGCAGCCGGAAAACTCGTCCATATGCCTTCTTTCGCACAAAAGCTTTAAAAAGGAGATAACCTCCCTTGGCAAAGCATCCGAAAACGCCTTATCAAGCGAACCCAGCTTTTCCTCTTTGGAAATGGCATAGGAGCACAAAAGCTTGAGATAGTCCGGATTTTGGCAAAACAGCTCCTCTACAAGCTCCAATCCTTCGCCATAGCTTTCCTCCATGCCCTTTTCTTCTGCCAGCATATACAAAGCCTGAGCATACTCACAGCTTACTCTACTCATCTTCATCACCTATTTTCTCAATAAATGAATCTATCAGACGGCGATGGTCTTCTGCATTGATTTCTCTTTCCAGAATTTTGTTTGCAAGGGCAGCGGAAACCTCCACGATTTCCTTTTTGATACCGTCTTCTGCCTTTTTAATTTCAAGCTCTGCCTGAGCTTCCGCCTGACGTACTATACCCTCTGCCTTTTCCTTCGCCTTGGTGATAATAGCATCCTTCTCCAGAGAAGCACTTGCCTTTGCACCGGCAATCATAGCATCGGTTTCTGCCTTTATATTGCCGATTTTTTCGTCCCAAAGCATCCTGTCCTCTTGGGCAATGCGCTTTGCTTCCTCTGCGTCATGGTATTTTTCGTTTATTTCGCCCTGACGCTTTTCCAGCATTCTATTAACAGGCCCATACAGGAACTTTTTGAACAGAAGAAATAGAATCAGCAAATTTGCCAGAGAGATCAATACGCTCCACAGATTAACGGAAATAACTTCCAACGATTGCATAATACTTTCCTCTCCGATATTAACCAACTATACTAGTAAGAATATTAACAAACATATTCGGTGTAACGAACAATAAAAGGATAGCGATAACCAGAGCATACAAGCCTGTTGTTTCTGTAATAGCACAACCCATCAGCATAGTTGAGGTAACGTCTCCCTTGCACTCAGGCTGTCTGCCGATTGCCTCACAAGCCTTTGCAACAGCGTTTCCTTCACCGATACCAGGTCCGATACCTGCTATCATAGCAGTTCCTGCGCCAAGGGCACAACATCCCAAAATAATAGCGATTGCGATTTCCATAATAATAACCTCCGTTTACTTTCTGCACTTTTGTGCTTTTTTTGCTTTTCGTTCTTTATAAAGTTCAAGAGGAAAACCTCCCGAAATATACAGCATGGTCAGCATGGCAAAGATGTACGCCTGCAAACATCCGCTGAATATGTCAAAATAGATGGATAAAATGGCAGGTAAACCTACCTGCAGGAATGGAATTTCACCCAAAAATCCCGGCAGTGCGCCAAAGATAAGGTTTGAAAGTCCGGATAGACCTGCCGCCACCAGCACCGATATAACCGAGCCGGACAGTACGTTTCCGTAATGACGGAATGCCATGGAGATAGGTGTGGCTATTTCGCTGATAATATTAAGCGGAGCCATAAGAGGTGGATTTGCAAAGCTTTTTGCGTACTCTATCGGGCCACACTTCATCTTGTAGTAGGTTATCAGTATAAATACCAAAACTGCCCAGCCTGCCACAATATTTACGTCTGATGTAGGCGGATACAGCCCGAACAGGGTAATAAGACTGGAAAACCCCGAAAGCGCCAGTATAGCCGCTACAAAAGGCGAAAAGTTTTTAAAATAGTCGCCCATGTTGCCTACCGTCATTGCGTTGCACTTTTCCACTAAAATCTCCGCTAAGTGATGTCGCTTTAGCCATGCGCCTTCCTCTATGCCATGGGTCAGATACCTGCAAAGAAAGAACAGGGACAATATTACCATGGCGGAATTTACCTGAGATTCCGTTATCAATAGTTCTTGTATCGGCGCAGGAATACGGAAAAATATCCTTGCTCCCGATATGCTTATGCCCTCCGATGCCGGCGTGGTCAAAATCTTTATGACTATGCTGACACTTATGGGCAGAATCATCATAATGATGTAGAGTATGTCCGTCGCTCTGAACCGACGAGTTAATTTATTCAACTTCCGTCACTTCCTTTTCCTCTTTGAAAAATCCCCTGAATGCCACAGCAATTCTAGGGAAGAATATGGGCACCAGTACCGCAACTGTATTGAAGTAGGGTAAAAGCACTCCTGCTCCGCATATAAGGAACATTGCCATGTTTCTAAGGCTTTGGGATGCTTTCATTATCTTTGGTGCGTCACTCTCACCTGCCGCCAAAGCCTTCTGTACCGAAAGTCCCATAAAGTAGAAGTTTAGCACCGCCACCGCAAAGGAGAGCAAATTCCCCAGTAAAACGGTGTAGTCCCATTTATTTAGTATGATGAAAACGCCTTGCAGTATGATGCTCAGCACACCACACCACAGCCCGATGTATTTTGTCTCTTTGCGCACAGTTTTGTCCGCTTTTATCATAGCTCTCTCCTTTGGCAAATTGGCTTTATATTCTAGGTTTTGCATGAAAATTACAAATTATTCTCCATAATTTTATTTACATCCAAAACATTCTCCCCTGATTATATCATATTGCCCTCAGTGTACCATACCCAAAGGAATAATACAACAGATTTGTGAAATATTTACATTTTTTTCTCCCTATACCACAACTTTTTGGTCATTATTTATATACCTTATACATAATCGTCAAATTTTTCACATTCACTCTCTCCCCATTCGCCCCCAAAATGGGGACGTAGCACTTTTTAACTATTCATTTTGGGGACGTAGCACTTTTTAACCAAACACTATACCCAAAGCTAATTGATGAATTGACAACTGCGTTGTCATGATTTGGATTCCTCCATGATTTCTCGCTTTCGCTCCATGATTTGAATCGCCTTTTTATGCACATAGTGCAATTCATGAGCCAACGGCTCAATTCATGAAATCGCAGATTTTAATTCATGCCTCAAGGCAATTCATTGAATTTAACTCCGTTAAATTCATTAAAAAACAGAACCTTCCGGATTATCACCGGAATAGTCCTGCTTGATTTCCTACTTTTTCTTTTTGTCCACTCCCGAAAGCTTATAGATTTGATTGTAGGATTCATCCTCCCATTCATTCTCCGGCGGTATCTGCACCAGTCCTGTGCATTCGTTTGCAGATGCCACACCGCATTCCTGATCAATTAGGTCTAAATCAAAATGGATTTTTGGTTCTTTTGACATTTGCCATCCTCCTTTTCATTATGCTAAAATCACTAAATTTTCAATACTTTAAAACCTGTTTTCCTATTCCCTCAGGTCGGAAACTTATAATTAGCTTTTTTGTATTTTTTCCATTTACGACTTAGTATATTATATGAAAATTACGGAAGATTGCCAAAATTATTCAAAAAAATATAGTCCCGAAAGCGGTGCAACACCGGCATTTACGCATGGGACTGACAGCAAATTAGCCCAAAAATTACGACGTCTTCTTGAGATAGCGATAGTATCTCTTTTTTACCGAATCCTCAGAGTTCATCCCGCCAATTTTGTCGGCAATGTCATTCCATGTCATCAGGTCGTACACCCTCATGTGGAATATTAGTCTGGTCTGGGAATCCTCTATACCCATTATGTACTCTGCTATGCGGTTTTTTAGCCTGATAAGTCGGTATACCTCTTTCCTTATTTTCCGTTCCAGATCTGCTATTTCGCTTGCCAAATCCCCTGTGGAATCCTTTATCTTACCTCCCTTTACGGTTGTGTTTTCCATAGATAATTGCGGTGTCAGCGAGGCACTTTTAAGCTTTTCCAGCTCCTTTTTCCACTGTTCTATCTCCTTCTCCAAATAGAATGCCTCGCACAACATCTCGTTAGTCATTTCTCTTCCCACGTGACATCCTTTCCAGCGTCTGATGGTCATAATCTGCCAAAAACTCTCCTGCCAAATCCCTTTTGCTCTCCTGCTTTCTCAGCTTCTCCCAGATTATGTTTTTGTAATTTGACGCTATACATTCATCTATTACTCGTATCACTTCGTCTTCACCTGAATACTTCGCCTTTTCCTTTACCGTTGCCACTAAAGTAGTAAGAGGTATCTCTCCGTATTTGTCACCTCTTTCGGTTTTATACTCTAACCATTTCTCAAAAGCTTGGTCAAGTTTTTCAGGTAAAAATACTCTTTCTTTTATTTTTTTATATAATATTATATTTATATTATCTTTATTGGATGACCATTTGGTTGATAGTTCACCCGACCATTTAGTCGGGGTCCCCCTGACCATTTGGTTGATAGCAGGGATGACCGTTTGGTCGGTACCACCCCAGACCATTTGGTCATGATTTGCTGCATTATTGGCTGCAGGCTTTTTTTGAGTTTGCCAGCTTTCTACATTATCATTTATCGCATAAGACCGAACTCCCTTTTGATTCACATAACGAACCTGTACAACATTCATATCAATAAGCCTTTTCATCTGGCGAGATACTACCCTTGCACAGCTACCTATTTCCCCTGCCAAAAAGTTCAAGGATAGCTCGGCACTATCTCGGGAAAATCCGTTGGTGTACCGCCAAATAGCAAGAATCAACTTAAGCTCCACTCCGGAAAACTGACATTTCATAACGGTGTTCAAAAGATGATTTGGTACCTTGGTAAACCCCTTAAATAACCTTGATTCCTCCAAATTTGCTCACCTCTTTTTCTAACTGTAAAACTTGGTAATGCAATTGTCGCAGCCCACAATATCTCCGCATGAGTTTCGCAGGAGATAGTCCTGGCAGGTACTGCCGCAAACAGGACATTGACGGGGTTTATCCCATTTTGCGTCCATACCATAGTTCATTGTGCGACACTTTTCGGATACTATAATGTTTTCAAAACTGTTCATCAATACCCCCTTGAAAAAAAATGTGATATTCTGCATTTTCTTCCGAGCGATTGCAGAAAAACGCCGCCTTGTCAGGTACAGGCATCCGCCACAAATTACACAAAACCCCTATATTTCATATAATTAAACGGGCTTGCCTCTGTTCCATCTTCCACGAAATGTGGTATAACTGTTACTATTATACCACGTTCTGTGGGATTGTCAAGATTATACGGAGAAATTTTATAAATTTAGTAAAATAATACAAATTTTTCTTCACATTTCGTGGCTTTTGTAGAATTTACACCACAATTTGTGGTTTTACCGTTGACAAAACTTGCTGAAAATTGTACGATGGTGGTGAAGAAGGAAATTTAGAGGGAAAATTAGTCGAAAAATGTGAGGAGATTTTGATATGTTTGGAGAAATTCTGAAGAAATTACGAAAAGAATCGGGTATGAGTCAGGAACAGCTTGGAAAATGTATCGGGGTTTCAAAAAGCACAATAGGCATGTACGAGCAAGGGCAAAGAATGCCCCAAAATGACAGTATTTTAAAGAGTATCGCCACGCTATTTTCCGTTTCCATTGACTACCTTCTCGGCTATACCACCACCGAAAAAACCGCCGATGAACTGGGAATAGAAAGACTGTCGCTTAAGGAGTTCCCTATGATTGGTAATATCGCCTGCGGTGTGCCAATAGACTGCATACAAAGTAATGACGAATACAAGTGCGCTTCCGATGATATTCAGGCGAATTTTTGCCTTACTGCCCGTGGTGACAGCATGATAAATGCACAAATTTTTGACGGTGACACTATCTACATCAGGGAACAAAGCATGGTGTCCAACGGTGAGATTGCGGCGATTGTTTTAAACGGCAGCGAGGTTACACTAAAGCGGTTTTTCTACTATCCGGAAAAAGATCAGGTGATTCTCCAACCGGAAAATCCTGCTTACCATCCTATGATTTTTTCCGGTCCTGACCTTAACTCCATCTGTATCATCGGCAAGGCTGTTGCGGTGACACATCATCTGTAAATCAGCCAACAAATCAGGCATATGGGTACTCGGTACAGCCTGCCTGAAATGGCTTTACCGCAAGCAAAATCCTAGGAGAAGAAAATCCTTGAAATAATGACCTTTATTTGTATCAGCCTTTCGGTCATTATATGACGCGCCGATAGAATAACACATTCTCGCATAATATACTTTTTAGTAAAACCAGAACCTTTTAGTAAAACGCATACAGCTGGGCAAAAGAAAAGGATTTTTATGCTTTGTGCGGTCTGTGCATTTTTTGGGCAAAAGAAACACCTGATATTGACACTAGTGGTTCAAATATCAGGTGTTTTTAATTTTATTTTGTCAACATCCATGCTGCCATTTTACTTTCTTCTGTCCATAATTTGCCTGCGGAAGCATAATCGGTAACCGTCATTTTGCCTCCCTCCGCCAAAGGAACAAGGACCTCAAGAATATGCTTATATGGAGCTATATCTTTTTCCGGCAATTCCACGTCAACGTATCCGTCATCCTTCACTGCTATGCTCACAGGATCGTTAACGTTGTATCCCAATCTGCTTTCCTGAGCAAGAACCAAAGGACCTCTGCGAAGTGCAATATATTTTATTTCACTATCAGCATCCG
>SVKH01000047.1 GCA_015068545.1 Oscillospiraceae bacterium | reverse complement strand
ATATGCTGAAAAACTGGGGCAGGATCGTGAGCAAGGTCAGGATGTATATCTGGGTGATATCTGACTGGGACATGGACGGAAGCCATATCTGATAAAATTCCTTGCCGAATACTATGAATCCGATTATTGGCACAGAGCAAAAGCATCCGCAGACTCTGGTGGAGGAGATGCACTCTTTTACAAAGTCGTCTGTGTTGCCCTTTGCGTAGGAAACCGTCATAGACGGATAGAAAACTCCTGCTATTATTCCGATAAATGTGATGAGATGTACCGGAAGCGTCTTTGAGATAGACAAAAGTCCCATACCTGCAGCACCTATAAACAGATTGGCTATCAATAGGTCAAGTCCGTCAAACAGAATCTGGCTCATATGATTGGTGGAGTTCCATATACCGTTTTTAACCATTTCCGATACAGCTTGGGATTTAACCAGCTTTCGGGAAAAATGAAGCTGAGGAGTAAGCTGCTTCATATATCGTGCGTTTAGTATGATTACATAAAGCGCGCACAAAAGTGCGGATACGCCTACATAAGAAACCTTTGGGGCTAAAAGTGTATAGAATGACGCCAAAAGAATCAGCTTTAATATGTTGCTTTTAAAGTTTGCCAAAGCGCTCAGGTCCAGTCTATTAGTGGCAAAGGTAGAAACCTCCATTCTGCCAAATACCAGTTGCAGAGAGAACATGAGAAAGACAAGAGAAAGGAGTATCTTTACGTCAAGCTCATGACCGGGAGGAATGTTTATAAATTTTTCCAAATACACCAAAAACACCACAGCCGGAATAAAAATAACTGCTGTAACAACAAGATTTGCCGCTGTTACCGAAGAAAAGTAGGTATTTGCGGAGGTTAAATCCTTGTTGGTGTAGGCTATGGTTATATATCTGTTTGCAAGACTGTTTATAGCAACGGTAAAAACGACCACATAGTTTGTGATATTGTTGGAAAGCCCTACAAAGCCGTAAACGTCAGCTCCTATTTTTTCTACCACAAAGGAAGTGATGAAAAAACTTACAAGCATTGATACTATAAAGGAGCCAACCTGTGTTGCCATGTTTATCGCAAGTTGTTTTTTGTTTTCCATGATATCTCCTGAAAATTTAGTCGGTATTTGAGTATATTTCTTTTGGTCTGTGTCTGCGCAGAATTTTATGGATATATACGCTGAATGGTGTATAGAATTTTCTGAAATAGTATGCGGTGCGATACAGCTTTAGAAGCACCAGTACATAGCAGATCCTTGCAGTAAGCTGAGGAATGTGGCATGGCTTTATAATCTTTTTGCTATTTGCCACTCTTTTGTCTGCATTAAATTCCTTCATTTTTTTAATTATCTCAGAGGTGGTAAGCTTGCAGGAGGGCATTATCATATTATTGTACTCATTCAGCATAGTACAAGCATATCGAACAGCAAGAGCCAGCCGGAGCTCTTTTTCCATACCCCATTTATCTGCCGCTTCTTTCATAAGGTCGGTTATCAGCATTTCGTTTTTGAATCTGTCCGGATTATAGTCGTTCATCAAAGAAGAAGCTCGTCTTAAATAAACGTAGTATATTTTGTTATTGTAATATATGTTTTCTGTTTGCGAGTTCAACAGGACTTCCATGTTAAAAGCGGCATCTTCGGCGGTATTAAGCTCTTTTCTGAAGGTGATTCCCTTGATGCTTTTTGCGGAATATATTCTGTTCCACACTACGTTGGATATGTTCTTGATATGATAGTTATATTCCTTTTTAAATTCATCAAAGGAGTACAGTCCTTCCTTGCCGGGGTAGAAGTCTATATGGGAAACAACCCTGCCACGATTATCTCTCACTTCGTTTACAAATCCAAAAATAACCTGGTCGCAGTTATATTTTTCTGCTAGAAGGATGTTATCTTTCAAAAGCTCTCCAACGGAATAGTCATCAGGATCCATAAAGTAAATATACTTACCTCTGGAAATGGAAAGGGCGGCATTTCTAGCCATGGAAACCCCTGCGTTTTCCTGATGGATAACCTTGATTTTTGGGTTGTTTTTGGAAAGCTCATCGCATATGGAAGCGGAAGAGTCTGTGGAGCCGTCATTGGTAAGGATGATTTCGTAGTCGTCAAAATCCGTACAGGTAACGGAATCAACAGCTCTTTTTATGTAGTTTTCAACATTGTACACCGGCATAATCACCGATACAAGCGGTTTTTGTTCACTCATTTTATCATCAAACTCCAATTATCTATTCGGAAGTCCTTTTCTCCGTTTAACCATTTACTGTAGTTAAATTCCTTTTCAAAAGGTGCAAATCCACCAAGTCCGCGGACACTGTAAAACCCAACCTCGTCCTTTTTTGCGTAGCACTTATATGGAAAATAAGGCTCAGACTTGGTATCGTCCGAGGTAAATATGATAAGTCTTTTGTACTTTGCATTTATCAGTCTGTTTGCAGATTGGGAAGAGAGCCTTTTATCATCGGTGATGATATACAGGTTGTCCCTATCAATGCGCAATTTACGTTCTTCCCATTTTTCCAAAGCTTCTTCGTCTGAATGATAGTGCTGGAAGTAAACTGTTACATCGTCAAGCTTGCCCACAGGGAAGTCGTAGCCGGTATTCTTTTGAAAAACAGGGGAAAGAGCCAAGTACCTGTCAAGGTCGCATACAAACTTTGCCAAATCCTCCGGTGTCATCCAGATATTTACGGTAGGAGACATAAATTTTAGCCCAAGGTTATGGGAAATCATACCGCCTATGCAGGTGGATGCGATGATAGTAGGCGTATTTTCCGGATAGCTGTAATGCTCTTGTATGTGCTTTATATACTTTTTCTGTCTTGCTTTTATAAAGGGTAGCTTTAGTATAAGCTCCTTTATAAATCGTTTTAGTGTTGATTTCATTTTCTCACCTTTTGCACAGAGTTTCTTCTATTTTTGCAATATATGCCTTTTCGTCATCCAGAACTTTCTCCAAAAATACTTCGCAGTTACGGGAAAAAGTATCAGGATCAAAGCCTTGATAGTAGTCATAGATTTTTTGGCTTACTTCCTTGTCATTTTCGTCTATGGCAACGCCAAGACCGTTATCCTCCACAAGTTTTCCGGAAAAAACGTTTTTGTTGGTAAACATTGGTTTTTTCATTATAAGTCCATCGTAAAACTTGTTGGCAAGTGCCGGATAATTTACAAAGCTATTAGGATAATTGTAGCAGATTATATCAAAGGAACGCAGAATGTCCCGTTTTTCTTCCTCGGCATAAGGACCTGCAACATAGATATTACTGTACTTTTTGCCATAATCCCGAAGTGCCTCCCAGTTATCGCCGGTACCATGAATGTTAAACTGGAATCGGTCATCAGCGCCAAAAGTATCTATCATTTTCTTTATGTATTCTGCTTCGCGCAGAATGCCGATATATCCCAAGGTTATCTTGCCGTCGGTATTTTTTTTGCAGGTTTTTTCCCTGTCTTCGTAGTACTTATCCTGAAAATTGTGGGATAGCACGGCAGGGATCTTCGGACGGACATATTTGGCAAATCCGGGGGAAGAGATACACACACCGGAGGCAGAGTTTGCTATCATGTTTATGATGGCGCGGTAAGGTGCCAGATACTCGTATGATGTATCACGATAGTCGAAAAAGTACTTTTTCCGGTATTTTAATATCAGAGTTGGAAGGATATATAAAGCGGTTTGAGTGGTTAACACTACAAGCTTGTCATACTCCCTTTTTTTTATCATCTTTGTGGCAAAACGGGAAAAACGGTAAAATGGCATCAACTTTTTGATTCGCGGTGCGTAGCGGTCTACCGATTCGGAGTAGGTGAAGACACCTTCTTTTTCGTCCTGTATTTTGCCCAGTCTGTCCCAATGAATTATTTCGTAGTCGATATTATGTTCGTCAAGCACTTTTGTATATTTTTTTATAAAGGGACACAGTGCCACGTCCCCTGCATATATCAATCCTATCATAGGTGTATTTCTCACTTTATCATATTTTCAAATTCTTCAATAGCAATCTTGTTGGAGGCATCGTACTTTGGGACTACCTCGCGGTACAGCTCGTCTTTTATAACTCGGTAAAGTTCATCGCAAAGGTTTTCCTCGGTGGCAACCCAACCGCCGGATATATCTGCCACCAGCTCCTTTGCGGAGGTTGTGTCGGTGGTAAAAACCGGTGTGGCAAAGGTGAATGCTTCGGCAAAGACCATGGGTGCTGCCTCGTTAAAGGATGGAACAAGAACAAAGTCTGCCTGCCTAAAGTAAGGGTATGGGTTCTTTTTTTGCCCAAGGAAGATGATTTTGTCGGATAGTCCGTATTTCTTTGTCAGCTCTATTGCGGAGGATAAATCCTCGCCTTCTCCTGCGATGTACCATATAAAGGGAAGCTCCTTCATGCTTGCGAAAATAGGTATCATTCTGAGGATTCCCTTTTCTCTGCTTACTCTTGAGGAAGAGAAGATTATTGGGTGTATATCTGAAAGAGCCACATTCTCTCCTGCCAATTTTTCCATATACCCGAAGTCGTACATATTGTGTACGGTGCAGGTTTTGTCTGCGTATTGTGGGCAAACTCTGTCAAATACAGCCTTTACCGAATGGGAAACGCAGGCTATTTTATCAAAATTTCGGTACAGTCCTATATTGTAGCTATTGTTACCGAAGTAGTTTTCGAAGTCGCAGTGGACAAAGGCAATCTTTTTCTTTGCAGATACACTGTTTAATACATATTCTCCTGTTCCGCCGTAGAAGTAGTTGTAGTGAGAGTTCTGCATAAAGGATATGGCTACGTCATATTCCGATTTGTCCTTTTGAAGGCGTGATAAAACCCAAAATGGAACTTTTACGCCAAATATCTTGGAAAATACTGCCCAAAGGCTTCTCCATAAAAACGGGAAAACTCCCGAACTTTTCGCCATACTCTGGCTCATTCCCAGTATTTTGGTAAAGGCGTTACCTGTTTTTACAGTGACGTTTTGCGGTATGTCATCCATAAGATCGCCATGAGCAGAAAACAGCATCAGAGTTACATTGTGGTCTGCACTTATCTGGGAAAGAAGATTTACAAGGGATTTTTGTATTCCGCCAATCTCCATATTGTTGTTTACTATCAGAATATTCATTTGCTTTCAAGCTCCACTACCATTATTTGGGGAGTGTTGAACACACGAGGCAGAATGCCCTTGCCGGCAAGTCCTCCCGAAACATACATTGTACTGCCGTTTTCCTCATACATACCGTGGGAGTATGAGCTGTTACCAAAGTGTTTTTTTAAAATAAATTCCTTAATCGGAGATATATTTATCAATCCTCCGTGCAAATGTCCGGACAGAATAACGTCATAACCCAGTCGGGAAAAGTCGGAAAAATACTGCGGTCTGTGACAAACAAGTACAGAAGGCACAGTTTTATCCAATGTGCGAGAAATCTTAGTAAGGCGCTCTGTTGCATAGTGCTTGTAAAGACCGTCAAAGTCGTCATATATATCGTCACCGTAGCCAATGAGGTTTAGTAGCTCTCCGTCCTTTTCTATGGTTTGCACCTTGTTATTTAAAAACGTAATGGGAAGATCGGAGAGTGCGTCCTGCACAATAGGTGTTTTTGTTCCGGAAAGGGAAGTGCTCCACATCTCATGATTGCCAAAGGTGTAGTACACGTCCGTTATACTGCATAGTTCCTTTAATAGTTTTTTTATATTGGTAAAATCTGTGGTGGTCATATCCACCAAATCCCCGGCAATGCAAATTATGTCGCAGTCGGACTTTTTTACCGTATCAATAAGTTTTTTATGATTTGTCCTGTTGTGATAGTCGGATATTACGCATATCCTGTAACCGTCAAAACCGGTGCCGATTTTATCGGAAGAGTAGGAATATTCTTTAATCTCTATTGCAGAATTATCCATAAGGATATATCCGCAAAGTATCAATACGCAGGAAAGCAGAATGACTGCTGATATCTTCAGCTTTTTCAAGAATATCCCTCCCTATATGGTTACTGGTTATAATGCTTCTTCATTTCACCGGAGATTTCTATGGTAAGTACCGCAAGTATAGATAGCAAAGCGCCTATAACTACCGCAATCAGTGCATATAGATAGAAGCTCATGGTTGCGTAGTAATTAACGCCCGTTAGGACAGAGATGTGTGATGCGAAGGTGTACTTGTTGTAGTCGTCTATAACCTGCTGAGTTACCTTGCCAAGCTCTGCCATTTCGGTCTTTACTGCTGTGATGCTTTCTGCCACAGAGTTTATGGCTGCTTCATCTGCAGGAGCAATATTCTCACCAGAGAACTTGCGGATTACTTCTGCGCAATGGTCTGCCTTAAGCTGCATATTATTTGCGGCAATACTGCTGTCTACATAACTTGTAATAAGTTGATCGTAGGTGGTTTCGGTGTTGTTAGGGTTGATCCATTCGTAAACGCCATCAATTATCTCCAGATCGTCATCGTTATTGCCTGTTTCCTTGTTGTATGCGTTAGGAACGTTCTTATTAGCCTTTGAGAAGCTGTCCATACGAGATTTTGCTATGCTTGCGGCCTCTTCATAATTTGCTTTATCCACAAGGAAGTTTTCCGCTTTGTGGGTGTAATTATCTATAAGAAGAGGCTTGTTTTTTGTTATTTGTCCCGCATAAATGCTGGAGTAGATGTCCGGAATAGCAAATTCGTCTATGTATTTATACTCGTTTATCAGGTCGGAAAAGGTGTGTCCTGTGGAGGATGAACGGAATTTGCCATGGGAAGATGCACAGCTGTTTAACGTGGTCATGGTATCGCTGATATTGTCGCTGAGCATATCCACCATTTCTATGTAATCGTAGTCACCCATTTCGTCGCTGTATGCTATTTCGTTTATAGAAATCTTTGAAGAGTATTTCTCGTTGTAAAAGTCTATGTAGTTGTCTATGATAGAGTCCAAAATATCCCTTACATCTCCTGTGGATTCGGAGGATTTTCCCTTGTATGTGACAGAGAAGGTGCTTGGGAAAAACTCGTGCTTTTCGCCGTCTTTTTCCTTAGATTTTTGTATTTCTTTTTCGCTTTCAGGGATGATAGGTGTTACTGTTACACGTTCCCTTAGCGAATCCACCGTCTTTTTTAAGGAAAGCTCTTCTATTACTTCCGTTAGGACATTTGGTGATACTATTTCGTAATAATCGTACACTGTGCCATCCGGTGCGTTACCGTTTTGGATGCTTTTGTCGTTAAGCTGGATAATTACTGTGGAGTTGTAGGATTGCTTGTTGTCCACATACATATATGCAAGAACAGCAGCTATCACTACCGAGATGGCAATCACAAACTTCCATTTAAACAGATATTTGAAAATATCCCATATACTAATATTCATATTTTTTTCCTCGATATCTATATTATTTTTCTTCCGTTGCTTTTTTCGCCTTTTTCAGGTATTCCATGGAGAATTGGTATGCTCTGAGTGCAATGAAAAGAACAACCAGGAGCAGGATAAAGTATTTTACAAATTGTATAATAGGTATGTACAAGCCTCTCTCCGGAAGTTTTACGGTAATATATTTCTTTGTTTTTTCTGCTATATATTCATCATCGGTAAGAAGTGACACAGACGATATTTTTTCCAGATGATTGCACAAATCGCGAATCATTGTATCAGCAGATTCATGAGAGCCATCGGCAGTAGAAGCGGATGTGAATTTGTCTACAATGTACAGCCTTGAATCAATTTCTTTTTTGAATTTGTTTGCTGTCATACCTTGGTTGTACGACTTCATTGCAAGGTTGTCGATGCCGGTTTTTGTACGGCTCATATAGTACTCGTCAAATTGGTCGATAGACGGGATAAATGTTACACCGGTTATGTACGGATCGTATATGGAAAGAGCAGAATTTGTTATATCAGATGCCTGCATATTGGTGTCATATTGCTGGGTATCCTTGTCGATAAGGTAGTCCTGCTTGCTGATGAATCTTGCGGTATCGCGAGAGATTTGGTTCTGGACAATGTACGCCTTAAGCTTTGCCAAATCCTGATCTCTTAGGTTAATCAGCATATTTGTAAGATTTTTAAATGTATAGCCCGTCTTTTTGGAACGGAAGGTGGAGTTTTCGCTCTGATGATTTGCCAGATGGTTTATCATAGAGTTGATTTTATCTTCCAGAACTTGCTGAATTTCGTAATAGTCATATTGGGATAGGTCGGCGTCACTATCAAAATCAAGAATAACATTCTTTTCGCAGTATTTTGCCATAAAGTATTCCTTGTATGCCTCGGATAGGGCGGAAAGAACATCCAAACTCTTATTTGGCTTTAGCTTGTTCTTTTGAGAATAGTAAATGTCAAATTCTGTTGGAGTATAGGAGTAGATAGAGCCTTGCGATATGCTAGAGGATGTCTTTTCTATGGCGGATAAAGGCATTTTGGAATCTACAAATATTCTGTCCTTTATCTTCTCTACCGAAAGAGAGTCGTCTTCTGCCTTCTCTATGGCGGCGTTAAGGACTTCGTCAGATTTTATTTCCGATATTTTGAACCGGCTTCCGTCGGGATTTAGTCCTTCCTTTGCACCCTCATAGTTAAGGGTTATTACCATTGTGTTTATGTAAGACACCGACATCCAGTGGTACACCGTCATAAGCAGTGCCCCAAAAATTGCGGCTACTGCTATGTATATGAGTGTTTTGCGTCCTGCCTTGAGGTATTTATTCAGGACAAGATCTAATGCTTTTTTCTTCGATTTCATTCTTTTTTCCCTTCTCGCTACTGAGTGCGCACATTATAATTATGTTTATATACGGTTTAAAATTATATAAAGTAAGTGATAGTGAAAATACCATTACTGCAGCAAATGCACAGGCATAGTATGGGCTTTTAATCCAGTTTCGGAAAAAGCAGGTGAAAATCAGTGCAATAAATATAATAAGCCCCAAAAGTCCCTGATCTACCAAAACCTGAACAAACTGATTATGTGCCGCGCCAACGTGTTCCACTACGTTTGCGTTTGCTAAAATATCATAGGTGGATAATAGCCCCGAGCCATGGATAAGTCTGTCCGGTTTTTCAAATGCGTATGTTACAAGGTATTTCCATATATCAAATCTGCCTGCGCCGTTGTTTTCTGCCACAGCCTGCAGACTGTAACGTGATTGCACGTCTTCGGGAAGCAGTGGAAACACCACCGTTATAACTATGAATGCCGCAAAAATTGCCGTTAGTATTATAGCAATCTTTGCTTTTGGGTTTCGCACCGCAAGGAGAATGCAGGCGCATATCCCCAGCAGCACACCCACTAATCCGCCGCGAGATCCGGTTTTCATTACTGCGTAGATTATCATAAGCACAAGGAGCAGATAAAACGGTGTGAGCTTGCGCTTTTCTACAATTCGTTTTATGCAGACCATCACCGGCATTATGAAGTATGCGCAGAATTGGTTCGGATCTTCGGGAAAGCCTAAAACATACACAACTACTCGGCTTTCAAATTCGTTTAGTGCTCTGGAACTGGTAAAGGCGAGAAAAGTACATACTACACCCACCAAAATCCAGGCGCTTTCTATTAAGTTTATTTCATCTTCGCTGTACACCCTTATGGATATAATCATCATAACCAGATAGGTTAAGAGCATATCCTTTGTCTGCGTGACCGATATATCGTTTATCAGAAAAAACAGACCAAAGATGACATATATAATATACAACGAGTAGATGAAGTGGACTCCGTTAAAGGAAAGCTTTTTCCTTTTCCCTATAAACAGCTTGTATATAAGTATAGCCGTAACCGGCATAGTGACAAGCTTTAAAAGCGAGCCAAAGGGCGTGGTTACAACGGTAAAGGGCATACATATAAAATAAAGGCATACTGCCCAGCAATCCAAGCTGATACGGGAAAGATAATCTCTAAATTTTTTTAGCCCCATATCATTCACCTAAAAAGCACTATTTTTTGCTTCGTTTCAATTTATCTATTGTAAGGACAACTGGTCGAAAAAGTGTCCGTATTTTCCAGTATATAGAGTTCATTCCCCAGTCTTTTAAGTGACGGAGAATCTCAAAGGAAAGCAGGAAGTTGCAACGGTATTTTTCTATAAGCGAAAGACCGCCTCCTGTGAGAGAATTTTCCACACGGTTATATATGTAGAACTCATCTGTGATAAAAAGTGCGTTCCTTGCCCGAGAGTAGGCGTTTAAGGAAAAAAACGCATCCTCTGCGGTTTTCAGGTTTGAAGGGAAGGTAATGCCTTCCAAAATCCTGCGGTTTATACAATGCACCCAAAGGCTGTTAAGGAGCATTCCTTTTATAAATTCGGGATAAATTTCCCTTTTAAAATCCGGTTTTTCCACCAGCTTCTCTTCACTAATATAGTGAAGAGGCTTTTTCTTTACACCGTTTTGAGAGACAAGGTATTCAAACCGCAAAATATCCACAGGATTTTCAGCAAGCCGTTGCGATACAGTAGCTATACAGCCTTCGCCCATTTCATCGTCGCTGTCCACAAACATGATATAATCGCCGGTTGCGTTTTTAAGCCCGGTGTTGCGTGCATTTGCCACACCGCCGTTTTCGATATCAATAAGCTTAATCTTGTCACCATATTCTTTAAGAATGCCTAGTGTGCCGTCGGTTGAGCCATCATTTACCACAACAATCTCATTTTCTACACCGCTTTGACGCAGAATGGAATCAATGCACTTTTTTATGTAAGATTGGCAATTATACGCAGGCACAATTACGGAAATTTTCATTATTTTCTCCCTTGTTTTAAGAAGTTATCGTTGTTTTTCCGTCTTTCAATTTCCTTTTCAGGACGGTTCAGTTCTTCTTCCATAGCTTCGTTAATGCCTTCTGTGCTTTCCTTTATAAACATAGTTCGCACAGTCAGAACTATCAGTTTTATATCTAACCAGAATGAGTAGTTTAATGCATAAATAAGGTCCATTAAAATCTTGTCCGATACACGGGTATTATATTTACCGTAAACCTGAGCGTAGCCGGTGATGCCCGCTTTCATGGTGTAGCGAAGATTGTAGTATTTTACCTTTTCTTCAAATTCATCTGCAAATACAGGTCTTTCGGGCCTTGGCCCAACCACC
>SVKH01000046.1 GCA_015068545.1 Oscillospiraceae bacterium | reverse complement strand
ATATGCGATAAAATCGTTACTACCATATTAATACATATCTCCTTCATTGATTCTTTTACCAGATTAAAAATATGCTTGAATTAATTATATCATATTTTTTAACAAAATTCAATATTATAACAAAAAATGTAAAAAAACAGAACAATCTAGATGTCATCTAAATCGTTCTGTTTTGGTGGAGGCACCACCCAGATTTGAACTGGGGCATAAAGGTGTTGCAGACCTCTGCCTTACCACTTGGCTATGGTGCCTTATATAAAAAGACGCAGAAACGTGAATTTATGCGTCTTTTGTAGATGGAGCGGAAGACGAGATTCGAACTCGCGACGTTCACCTTGGCAAGGTGACGCTCTACCACTGAGCCACTCCCGCGTATTTAATGGTGCCTCCGGGTGGAATCGAACCGCCGACACAGGGATTTTCAGTCCCTTGCTCTACCGACTGAGCTACAGAGGCTTATTTATTTACAAAAAAAATGGCGACCCGGATGGGGCTCGAACCCACGACCTCTAGCGTGACAGGCTAGCGTTCTAACCAACTGAACTACCGGGCCATATTAAGTAAAGAAATTGGTGGGAGTAACAGGGCTCGAACCTGTGACATCCTGCTTGTAAGGCAGACGCTCTCCCAGCTGAGCTATACTCCCAAATCATGTTGCCGTGACAACAAAAACAATTATAGCAGTAAGATTGCAATTTGTCAAGCATTTTTTTAAAAAAAATTAAAAAAATTTTCTCTTCTTATTATATACACTTTAAAACATTTTATTAAAGGTGCTAATTTCCCCATAAATAAGCCAAGAATTACTCATATTTTATGATGAGACTATGGGCAAAATACCAGAAAAAATTTAATCCTGTACTAAATAAAGTCGCAGTAGATTTAAATATCAGTTGACAAAAATAAACAGTAGCTTTATAATTAAGGTAGTAAAATAATTTCGGAGGAGTGTATTTATGAATACAACGCTTGTAGTAATGGCTGCCGGAATGGGAAGCAGATTTGGCGGGCTTAAGCAAATGGAACCAATCGGCCCAAAGGGTGAGGTATTACTTGATTTTTCCGTTTATGATGCAAAAAAAGCCGGATTTAACAAGGTAGTTTTTATCATAAAGGAAGAGATTGAAAAAGACTTTAAGGAAATTGTAGGTAAAAAAATAGAAAAGCTAATTGATGTAGACTACGTTATGCAAGATATGTCTATCCTGCCTGAAGGCAGAAAAAAGCCATTTGGCACAAGCCACGCTATTCTCTGCTGTAAGGATGCGGTAAAAGAACCTTTTGCCGTAATCAATGCAGATGACTACTACGGAGCAAATGCGTTTTACGAAATTCACAATCACCTTGTAAACGCAAAGGATTTTGACTTCTGCATGGTTGCATATGAACTTGACAAGACTCTATCAGAAAACGGTACTGTGGCAAGAGGTATTTGCGACGTTAAGGACGGTTACCTAAAAGATGTTGTGGAGCGCACAAAGATAAATTCACAAGGACAATTCACCGAAGATGAGCAAAGCTGGACTCAACTCCCTATGGACAGCAAGGTATCTATGAACCTATGGGGCTTTACACCAGCACTATTTGGTGAACTGGAAAAGGAATTTGACAGCTTTTTAAAAACTGCAGACCTGCAAAAGGATGAGTGTCTGATTCCTTCTATGGTGGATAAGCTTGTTAAAAACTGTACAGCAACAGTAAAGGTTTACACTAATAAGGATAAGTGGTACGGCATAACCTATCGCGAGGATAAGGAAGCAGTTCAGGCTGCTATCAAGGAATTTTGCGACCAAGGCTTATATAATTAACCAATAAGGATAAAATAGTTTTAACAGCTATGCTATTTATTAAAATCACTGTTTAGCGTTCGATTTACTATACTTGGGATGCTCTTTTGGGTGATTTTTGTAGGTTAAGAACATTTTTCCTTTCATCTGCCGGCTTTACGGGCACAAACATAATGAAAATATACACAAAAAGGCAACAAAAACTTACGAAATTTGTTGCTTTTTTTGTGCAAAAAAATTCATAAAAACACTTGACAAGCTGAACAATATGCTATATAATAACCGCTGTAAAGTTTTTTTGGTTTACAGATAGGGTGGTTTAAATGGCAAAGGATTTATCCGTAAGTGTGCTTATGGACTTCTATGGCGAGCTTCTCACTCCCAAGCAGTTAGAGGCTTTGGATTCCTACTACAATCAGGATCTGTCTTTAGCAGAAATTGCCCTTGAAATGGAAGTTTCCCGTCAGGGAGTACGCAATTTCATTAAAACCGGCGAGCAACATTTGGCAGAATTTGAAGAAAAGCTCAATCTGGCAGAAAGATTTATCAACATAAACAAAATAGCAGACAAAATGGCAAAAACAATAAAATCCTTACCGGATTGCGACGGTAAGAGTGGTCTGCTTTCTGATATAGACAGTATAAAAAGTCAACTTTAAAAGGTGGTGCAGGCTTTGGCATTCGAGAATCTTGGCGAAAAGCTGAGTGATGTATTTAAAAAATTAAAAGGCAAGGGCAAAATTACCGAAAAGGACATCAAAGAAGCTATGCGTGAGGTTAAGCTTGCGCTATTGGAGGCTGACGTTAACTTTAAGGTAGTTAAGGACTTTATCAAAACCGTTTCGGAAAAGGCAGTAGGAAGCGAGGTAATGGAGAGTCTTACTCCTTCGCAAAATGTGCTTAAAATCGTCCGTGACGAACTTACCAAGCTGATGGGCTCGGAAAATGCCCGTCTGGAATTTGCAAAGAATCCTCCAACCGTCATTATGATGTGCGGTTTACAGGGTGCAGGTAAAACAACAGCCAGCGCCAAACTCGCTTTGAACTTAAGGAAAACCTTTGATAAAAGACCTCTTATGGTTGCCTGTGACGTATACCGTCCTGCAGCTATAAAGCAACTTCAGGTTTTAGGTGATCAGATAGGCGTAAGCGTATTTTCCATGGGTAGCGATGTTAGTCCTGTAAAAATAGCAAAGGAAGCCATTCAGCACGCTATAAAGCACGGAAATGATCCTGTTATCATAGATACAGCCGGACGACTTCACATAGACGAAGCACTGATGAAGGAGCTTCAGGACATAAAGGCAGAAACTGCGCCTCAGGAAATACTGTTGGTTGTGGATGCCATGACAGGTCAGGACGCGGTAAATATTGCCGAAAGTTTTAACCAGCAGCTTGAAGTAACAGGTGTTATTCTATCTAAGTTGGATGGCGATACTCGTGGCGGTGCAGCTCTTTCAGTAAGAGCAGTAACCGGTAAGCCGGTAAAATACGCATCCACAGGTGAAAAACTATCCGAGCTTGAACCTTTCCACCCTGAGAGAATGGCCAGTCGTATCCTTGGAATGGGCGACGTCATGACACTTATTGACAAAGCTCAGGAAGTTGTAGACGAAAAGCAGGCGATGGAGCTTGAAAAGAAGATGCGTCAGCAAACCTTCGATCTGGAGGACTTCCTAACTCAGCTTCAGCAAATAAAAAAAATGGGTTCTATTTCTCAGCTTTTGGGTATGATGCCGGGAGTTGACAAAAAAGCCCTTGACAAAATAAACGAAGCCGACGGTGAAAGAAAAATGAAACGTACCGAGGCAATCATCCAGTCAATGACTCCTGAGGAAAGGGCAAACCCAAAGATAATTGCGGCAAGCCGAAAGGTGCGTATTGCAAAAGGAAGCGGAACCCGAGTACAGGATGTAAACGAGCTTTTGAAGCAGTTTGACCAGATGAAGCAGATTATGAAGCAGTTTACCGGCGGAAAACAAGCCAGAATGATGAAACGAATCAAAAAATTAGGTGGCAGATATTGATGGTTTTATAACCTTGATATACAATTTATAAATATTCAGGAGGTGAAATTAACATGGCAGTAAAAATCAGACTAAGAAGAATGGGTGCAAAGAAGGCTCCTTTTTACAGAGTAGTAGTTGCAGATTCAAGATACCCAAGAGATGGTAGATTCATCGAAGAAATCGGCACATACAACCCTCTTACAGACCCTGCAACAGTAAACATTGATGCAGATATGGCTAAGAAATGGATTGCTAACGGTGCACAACCTACTGATACTGTAAAGGCTCTTTTGAAGAAGCAAGGTATTATGTAAGGAGAATAACTATGAAAGAAGTTTTAGAACTTATTGCGAAAGCATTAGTAGAAAATCCTGATCAGGTTTCTGTTACAGAAATAGAGAAGGATGACTCCGTAACACTTGAACTTCGTGTTGCCGACGGCGACATGGGCAAGGTTATAGGCAAACAGGGAAAGATAGCAAAAGCTATCCGAACTGTTGTAAAAGCAGCTGCAAGCATAGAAAATAAGCGTGTATCTGTGGACATTGTTCAATAATATGTTATATTAAAGTAAGTGTCCCTCGACACTTATTTTAATATAACCAAAAAAAGAGGAAAAACTATGGATTTCTTAGAAGTTGGAAAAATAGTAAATACACATGGTCTCCGAGGAGAAGTAAAGATTATGACCTGGACTGATTATCCGGAAGACTTTGAAAAACTAGAATATGTGCTGGCAATGCAAAAAGGTAAGGAAAGCCGGCTTGACATACAAAATATAAAATACCAAAAGAATAACATCATAGTAAAATTTAAGCAGCTTACCGCAATAGAGGAAGCAGAAACCTACAAAAACGCGGTTTTAAAAGTGCCTCGTGAGGCTCTTGGTGAACTTCCTGAGGGAGTCTATTACATTGCAGACCTTTTGGACTGTCAGGTATGGGACGAAAACGGACTAATAGGTGTCTTAGTAGACGTCTTCTCCACCGGTTCCAATGACGTCTACGACATAAAGAGAGAGTCAAAGCGTAATCTTTTAGTGCCTATAATAGATGGTGTTCTTAAAAATGTTGACATAGAAAACAAGAAAATTACCATAAAGGTGCCGGAAGGACTGGAAGATGATTAAATTTGATGTTTTAACACTTTTTCCCGATATGTTCCACGCAGTTTTGGGAGACAGCATAATAAATAGAGCAAGGGAAAAAGACCTAGTAAAAATGGATTTTATAAATATACGGGACTTTTCTCAAAACAAGCATAAAAAAACTGACGATTATCCGTACTCAGGCGGTGGCGGAATGCTGATGACACCGCAGCCTATTTATGATGCTTACATGAGTGTAGCATCAAGCTGTGAGAAAAAACCGTACACCATCTATATGTCTCCGCAAGGCTCAGTCTTTAACCAGAAAAAGGCAATTGAGCTTTCCAAAATGGAGCATATTGTCGTCCTTTGCGGACATTACGAAGGTGTTGACCAAAGAGTTTTGGACATGATAGTGGATGAGGAAATCTCAATAGGCGATTTTGTGTTAACAGGCGGTGAAATACCTGCAATGGCAGTTATCGACTCGGTGTGCAGAATGATCCCCGGAGTTTTGTCAGGCGAAAATTCATACACTAACGAAAGTCATTATGACGGACTTTTAGAATACCCTCAGTACACCCATCCACAGGAATTTATGGGGATAAAAATCCCTGATGTGCTGATTTCGGGGCATCATAAAAATATAGAGATTTGGAAAAGACAGCAAGCGCTCATAAACACACTAAAAAAACGTCCCGATATGCTGGAAAAAGCACCTCTTACAGCAGATGATATTAAATTTTTAGACCAAATACGCAAAAAAAGTTGATTTTATCTGTAATATTTGATATAATTAGTTATGTATGAGTTTTAATCAGTAAATACTCTCTGTAACACTGTTCCGGTGAGGTTCATACTATATCGTATGAAAACTATATGCCGGAGGTGTTTCTTATGAGTAAACTGATAATAGACGGCAACAAAAAAATGGAAGGCGAAATAGAAGTTCAAGGTGCAAAAAACGCAGTACTTCCCATACTTGCCGCAACTATACTGAGTGAAGGAAAAAACGTAATACATAATTGTCCACGTCTTTCTGATGTGGATAAAACCATAGAAGTTTTAAAAAATCTTGGATGCAAAGTAGTCAGGTACAAAGACTGTATAGAAGTTGATGCCCATGACATATCCAGCTACACCATCCCCGAAGAGTTGATGCGCCAGATGCGTTCCTCCATAGTTTTTTTGGGAGCCATCATCGCCAAATTCGGAAAAGCCGAGGTATCAATGCCCGGTGGATGCGAAATAGGCGTAAGACCTATCGACCTACACCTTAAAGCACTAAGGCAGTTGGGTGTTGAAATAACAGAATCCCACGGATACATACATTGCGTCAGCGAAAATCCCCAAGGTGCCAAGATTCATCTTGACTTTCCCAGCGTGGGAGCTACCGAAAATACCATGCTTGCCGCGTGTATGACCGAGGGCACCACAATAATAGAAAATGCCGCACGAGAACCAGAAATCGAAGAGCTTCAAAACTTTTTAAACCGTATGGGCGCCAGAATTTCGGGTGCAGGCGGCGATACAATAGTAATAGACGGAGTGCGCAAGCTATACGGAGTAGAATACTCCATAATGCCGGACAGAATCGTATCTGCCACATACCTTGCCTGCGGAGCAGCCTCCAAGGGAACGGTAGTACTAAAAAAGGCAAAAGCATCTCATATGGGTGCTATGATAAATGTACTGGAAGGTATGGGAAACAAAATATATGTCGAAGGGGACAAAGTCATTTTGACCCCGGCAAAAAAACTTACAGGCGTGGGTACTGTAAAGACTATGCCCTACCCAGGATTCCCCACTGACATCCAGTCCCCATTTATGGCTCTTGCAACAGGATGCGAGGGCACCAGCATATTTGTGGAAAATATTTTTGAAAACCGTTTCCGCCACATTGAAGAACTGGTGAGAATGGGCGCAGATATAAAGATAGATGGAAGAGTCGCCGTAGTTATCGGCACAGGAAAGCTAACCGGTGCTAAGGTAGTGGCAAAGGAACTTCGCGGTGGAGCAGCCCTTGTAATAGCAGGACTTCTGGCAGAAGGAAAAACTGAGATAGAAAACGTACATTACATCGACAGAGGCTACGAAAGCATAGAGAACGTACTTGCCTCATGCGGTGTGGATATAAAACGGAGAGAGTAAAAAGATGACAGCGAACAAATCGATACAAAGCGATATACAGCAGCGTCACCACAAGCGTCGCCAACAAAGACTGCGTGAACAAAAAATCAGAAGGTGTATTTTTTTCACAGTCCTCATTGCGATTGCAATAATTGTGGTTGTCTTTTTTACGCCCATTTTTAACGTAAAAACCATTAGCGTAATAGGAAATCAAAGAGTATCTACCGAACAAATACTGGAAAAAACCGGAGATATTACAGGTAAAAACCTGTTTAGTATGAGAAAAAGACCTATCGAAAAAGGAATTTTGGAATTTGCTTATGTGGATAAGGTTACAATAAAGAAAAAACCATTTCCACCAACCTTGATACTTGAAATAAAGGAATGCAAGCCTGCAGTTCAGGTGGAATATGCAGAAAGCTTTATCGCCATAGATAAAACAGGAAAAATTCTGGAAAAATCTATGGAAAGGCTAGAGGGAATGCCTATCGCTGACGGCATCAAGATTATATCAGCAAACGAAGGCGAAGCCATCGGCTTTAAAGACGATGAGGCAAAGAAGATAATTCTGGGCTGCATAGAAGCTATGGAAAAAGCAGAGATTTTAGAAGGTATTGTAAATATGTCCTTTGCGGATATGACCAACATCACCTTCAATTATCAAAGCAGACTGGACGTTATCTGCGGAACTCACATAGATTTCCAAAGGAAGCTTGCCCTGTTTAATGAGGCAATTCATTCCAACAATTTGACAGAAAATTCCCGCGGAACAATTAATCTTTCTACAACAGGAAAGGCAATTTACAGACCATAGTAGGTTATTTTTCATAAATTTGTAAAAATTATAAAAAAAGTATTGAAATAATTAAAAAAACATAGTAAAATAAAATGGAGTAATTGTATATTAACTAAGGAGGATAAAATAGATGGGCACTTTTGATTTCGTAAAAGATGAAAATGTAAATCAACCGACAGACGGCGCAAGAATTAAAGTAATTGGCGTAGGTGGCGGCGGAAACAACGCTGTTGACCGCATGATAGAAGCAAATGTACAAAACGCAGAGTTTATCGCTGTAAACACAGACCTGCAACAGCTTAAAACAGTAAAAGCTCCTGTTGCACTTCAAATCGGTGCAAAGCTTACACAAGGTTTGGGCGCAGGTGCAAAACCAGAAGTTGGTCACAAAGCAGCTGAAGAAACCGAAGCTGCTATAAAGGAACTTCTTCAAAACACAGAAATGGTATTTATCACAGCCGGCATGGGCGGTGGAACAGGCACTGGTGCTGCTCCTGTAATCGCTAAAATTGCCAAGGATATGGGTATCTTGACAGTAGCCGTTGTTACAAAGCCATTCTTCTTCGAAGGTCCTCAAAGAGCAAGAAATGCAGAAGCAGGTATAGAAGAGCTTTCTGCAAATGTAGACGCTATCGTTACTATCCCAAATGACCTTCTTTTAAAAACTGCAGACAAGAAAATTGGAATTAAAGAATCCTTCAGATTGGCAGACGAAGTTCTTCGCCAAGGCGTAGAAGGCATCATCGAAATCATCGCACAAAACGGTCTTATTAGCTGTGACTTCGCTGACGTTAGCACAATCATGCGTGATTCCGGAATAGCTCATATGGGTATGGGCGTTGGCAAGGGCGAAAATGCAGCTCAGGATGCTGTAAGAGCAGCTATTGAATCTCCACTTCTGGAAACAAGCATCGCAGGTGCTCAGAACGTTCTTCTTAACATCACAGGTGGTACAGAATTTGCCCTTGTTGATATGGGCGAAGTATCTTCAATAGTTCGTGAAATGGTTTCTCAGGATGCTACCATCATAGTTGGTACAGCAGTTGACGAAAACATGAAGGACGAAATCAAAGTAACATTGATCGCAACAGGACTTAATGCAAAGAGCAAAAGAGGTATGAAGTCTGAGCCTATCACATCATCAATCTCTCAAACTGCTTCAGCTCCTAAGCCTATTGATTTCGGCACAAGAACACCTTCATTCTCCGCGTCCGATGACGATGACGCAATCTTCTCAAGAACTCTTAAAGGAAGCATGGAAAACATAAACGTTCCATCATTCTTTAAGCCAAAGAATAACTAATTTAAAATCACCCCAAATTGGGGTGATTTTTTTGATTCATTCCTTATCTTCTGAGATTTCAGAGTGTAATTCTTCCATCTTACACTGAATTTCCTTAAGCTTTTCAATAACATCGGTAAGCTCGTTAAAAAGACTGTAGTACATCTCCTTGTAGTCCACTACAAAAATCCTCCTTTCCTAAATTATTTCCGCACAAAAAAATGCGCAGCATCCCTTTTATAAGAGAAACTACGCACAAAAAACGCAGTGACTCTGTTTCTAAAAGGTTTGCTACAATCTTTTGAACACAACAAATAAACAACAGCTTATGAGTATGACGAAACAAGAGTATACGCTTTTTACATATAGCGTACCTCAACAAGCTATCGTTTATTAAAGTGTTTGTTTTTTATTCAAAAAATTGTAGCATGTACATTTTATCACAAAATATTTTGACTTGGTAATAGCTTATTTTAAGTGTAGTTGTAATAAAGTATCTCTTATTTCTGTTGACTAAAATGTATAAATATGGTATGATTAGGATGATAATAATGCAAACTAACTACTCTAAGAAAGGGATTGATTTTATATGAAAAAGGTTATGCTGGTGTTCGGTACAAGACCTGAGGCAATCAAGATGTGCCCACTTGTAAACGAACTAAAGACAAGAAAAAATATAGAGACTATTGTGTGCGTAACAGGTCAGCATCGACAAATGCTGGATATTGTTTTGGAGGCATTTTCTGTTGTTCCTGATTATGATCTGTCTGTTATGAAGGATAAGCAGACTCTTTTTGACATAACCTGCAACATTCTGGAAAAAATAAAGGAAGTATTAGAAACAGAAAAGCCGGACGTTGTCCTTGTGCATGGCGACACAAGCACAACTTTTGTAACTGCGCTTGCTTGTTTCTATCTTCAGATACCTGTTGGCCATGTAGAAGCAGGCCTTAGAACATATAACATCTACTCACCATATCCGGAGGAATTTAACAGACAAGCTGTGGGCATAGTGGCAAAATACAACTTTGCACCAACCGAACTTTCCAAGGAAAACCTACTCAGAGAGGGCAAAAATCCTGATACTATCTATGTAACGGGCAACACCGCCATAGATGCACTAAAAACCACTATAAAGGAAGACTATACCCACGAGCAGCTCGACTGGGCATCAGACTCCAAGCTTATTATGATAACTGCTCACCGCAGAGAAAATCTTGGCGAGCCTATGAAAAATATGTTCCGTGCCATAAAGAGAATTATAGACGAGCATCCGGACGTAAAGGCTATCTACCCTATCCACATGAATCCGGTAGTGCGTGAAACAGCTAATTCCATTCTGGGTGGATGTGACAGAATCAGAATAATAGAGCCTCTTGATGTCCTTGACTTCCACAACTTCCTATCAAGAAGTCACCTTATCCTTACAGATAGCGGTGGTATTCAGGAGGAAGCTCCTTCCCTTGGCAAGCCGGTACTTGTAATGCGTGATACAACCGAGCGTCCTGAGGGTATCAAAGCAGGAACATTAAAGCTAGTCGGTACAAATGAGGAAACTATCTACACAGAGTTTAAGACTCTTTTAGAAAACAGCGATGAATATAAAAAGATGAGCCTTGCATCAAATCCTTACGGTGACGGATTTGCCTGCAAGAGAATTGCCGATATTTTAGAGCAGGACTAAGGGTGATAAAATGAAAACTGTATGGCTGGTTATTCCATGCTATAACGAAGAAGCTGCGCTTCCTAAAACCGCGGAAAAAGTCAGCGAACTTATGAGAAAGCTGATGGACAGCGGAAAAATTTCAAAAACCAGTAAAATTGCCTTTGTTAACGATGGCTCAAGGGATAAAACCTACCAGATAATCAAAGATTTATGTCAAAAAGACTCTATCTTTGCCTTGGTCAATTTGTCACGAAACCGCGGACACCAAAATGCACTGCTTGCAGGGCTTATGACGGCAAAAGATTACGCC
>SVKH01000045.1 GCA_015068545.1 Oscillospiraceae bacterium | reverse complement strand
TGAAGCTGTTTTGAATTTAGGAAAATTTAAAAACGGTTGGTACAGAATTTTTCTAAAGGATGAGCAAGGTGGCGATGTGGTGAGATATCTTGCGTTTTCCGTTGTTCATCCCCTATCTGACAGAGCGGTTTTTGAAGAAACATCGTGGGGTAGCGATATTGCGATGGAGTATGATGCTCAAACCGAAGCACATGTAGAGGATTACGCGCGGGCGCTTAAGCTTGCAGGTCTTAATTACGCAAGAACAAGAGGTTCAGCAGATTGGCAGGACAGCTATCCTGCAAAAGAATACCTTCACAGTCAGGGGATAGATGAAATTGCCCTTCATGACTTAGGTGCGGTGTTGCTAGGAAACTCCACATCGGCTCCTGAGAACTATATGATGATTTCAGATTTATCTGAGATAGCTTATAACAGATGGAAGAATATCGCAAACGTAACAGCAGGATATGTTGAAGCGCTTGAAGCACTGAACGAAGGTGATATGGGATTCGGTGATATAAAATCTACCGGTGACTTGCAGGCATCATATTACAAGGCATCAATGATTGGTATGTCTGATGCAAAGGTTAATCCTATAAAGACATACGGCGGATGGGCAGGCTTGCCAAGTTTCACACAAATAAACATACTAAGAAACGGCATCTTAAATTACGCAGATGTATATAACTATCATCAGCACGGAGAAATCGAACAGCGTACTTCTTACGCAAAATCATTCTCTATAGCACATTCTAGTCCGGAAAGCGAGCTTTTACCTTTGTGGTCAACAGAAAGCGGTCTTTCTCAGAACGTTGATGCTAACAATGTGGTGCTTGATATGAAGCAGGGTGTGCGCCACGCAATAACAGCGGCAGCAACTACGGTTGCATACGGTTGCACCAAAAACTTCTATTTCCTCACAAGACCATATACCGAAAACGGAAATAACTTCAGCTGCTGGCATACAGATCACATGCCGTTCCCAATGTATTCAGCACTTTCCACCTATACATATGAGCTAGGTTTGGGAAAATACAAAGGTGAACTCACCAATATTCCTGAAGGCGTAACAGGATATCTGTTTGACAACGGCGAGGGAGATGATGTTGCCTGTGTTTGGTCACCGCAACAAAACTATATAAATGTTGAGGCGAAAGAACTTAAATATGTTGATATGGTAGGCTATGAGGAAATAAAAAGAGATACTGACGGGGACGGAAAAATAAAGATTCTTGTGTCAGAAGACCCAATATTCATTCATTTTAATGGAAGATATGGCGAAGAAAACTATTATAAGCAGGAATATGGAGTTTTAAAAGCCGGACAAAAGACTTTCGAGCCTCATGAGAGAATTGTTTTGCAACAAATTTGGGAGGATTTCAGATATACTTCCCTTGCAGACGTAGATATTGCAAGGCAGGAAGGCTACCATATAGGAAAAGGTGAAAGCGAAACTATTCGTTTGAAGGTTTATAATTTTAATGATAAACCTATGAACGGAATGATTAATGCTATATCAGATGGTCCTATTGTTTTGGATAAGGAGAGTGCTGACTTTTCTATTGAACCGTGGGGACAGACAGAAATAGAATTTAATTTCACTGTTACTGACGAGGCTATGGGCGGAATGATTTACAGCATGAAATTCGGAGGCATAACCTCGGATAACAAAGAGATATGTCCTACTGTTGCAAATTTCAAGATTAAAATGGGCGACAGAGTTATAGAAAAAGAGGATATGGTTATGCTTAGCGGTGCAGTAGATGCCGATATGTGGAATCCTGATAATAGAGCTGAAGGTTCAACAATGAAGATTGTTGAAAATTCTGAAGAGCAATCACTTACATTTAAAGTAACATATAATGGCCTTGACTGGTCCTTCCCGCTACATACTTTGAGCGAAGCAGACCGACAGGCAATGGTTACAAGCTCAGGTCTTGTTTTCGACAGAGTTTGTACTGAGGACACAAATAATACAACTTCAGTATACCTTTATACAGCAGACGGAAGAAACTATTTCAGCGGATTTGATTCTGCCGTTCCATATACTGTAGAAAAGCAGCAGCTTATCTTCCCTTGGTCTGATTTTTCATTATATCATTCGCCACTGGGCGCTTATGAAAACCGTCCGTTCAGACTTGAGGATATTGTTCTTATTTCAATCGGTAACAGCGGCGGTCGTATAGGACAACCAATGCCTGATGTAACTATTTCCAACGTAGCATTTTTCAATTCGGATAATCCTGCAGATAAAATTCAGCAGGCGGCATCTGTTGATGTAAGCGGAATAGAAGACGGAAAGCATTATACTAAGGAGACAGAACTGGAATTTTCTGCAAAACTACCTGAAGGTCAGATAATTGAAAGCAAAAGGCTTATTATCAATAATACTGAATATACAAATCTGGAAGAGGATGGAGATTTGGTTAAGGTTAAAATCGGCAAGCTTGAGAGAGGAAAATATGATGCAGTTTTTATTACAGAATATACAAGCTATCTGGTTTCAAGAGCAAGTGCGCACGATGAGGTTATCACGCTGTATAATAGTGAAATCATAGAGCTTAAAAACTATGAAGAAAAAGAAATTATTGACAAGAACAAAGCAAATCTGGAAATTACTGCAATTACTACAGACTCTGTTATTAGTGTGTATAAGTCCGGAACAAAGCGTATTAAGATTTTAAAATCTAATGATACCGTAACCGGCTCAATAACTGCTATTGATACAGATGATTTAGGCAGAACAGTAGTAACCCTCGGAGAAAGACAGGTTACGCTTTGTAACAACTGCTATTTCGGTGCTATTTCGCTTTTGACAGGCGCAAATGTAACGGTTTATCTGGATGCATTTGGTATGGGTGCAGCAGTTAAGGCCGAAAAAACAGCCGACTGGGAATTTGGCTATGTCATTTCTGCAAAACCAGACGAAGATTCTCTTATGGAGGAGTCTATTCGCCTAAAAGTATTAACAATGAGTGGCGAGCAAGAGACTTTATACATTGTTGACAAAACAAGGATTGACGGAGTTAAAGTCAAAATTGTCAATGCAATGGCATATTTGAATGAAGCATTTAATAATTTTGATGATGAAATTGCCGGTGGAGAAAATCACAAAAAAGAGCTTGTTACTACAAGACTAATACGCTTTAAGAGAAGTGAAAACATTATCTCTTACTTGGATACCCCGTTAAGATATGGTCTTTATGATGAGTCATCCAAGCCTGTAATGACACAAAACGATACGCTGCTTTTGAGGGTAAAGGGTAACTTGTACAGACCTGAAAGTAAGAGAGGCTTCAAGGCAGTTTATCCTGAGTATGTGGATTTACAAGGAGAACTGTTTTATTCAGAAAACACACCGATTTTTATAGTCCCGACAGAGGAAAATGCTGATCCGGACAAAGACGATTACACCGTAACCAGTGGCAGTGATTTTTATTCCTCAGATGGTGAGTTTATGTATATGTCGGGTTACTATACAGATGTTAGCAGCTTCACCCCAGATGTAATAGTTGTGCGAAACGGTACATCAAAGAGCGGTTCAACGCGTCTTTTAGTTGTTAATAAGATAAAAGATGTATGGGACGAACACAAAGGTGAGATTATACCTCAGATAGAGGGATATATAAACGGTTCATTAATGTCAATGAAGGTTGATATAAAAAATAGTACCGTACCTGCGGCTAGTATAAAAAAGGGCGACTGTATTGCATATGATATGGTTTCTGAAAAACTGAGACTTACAGAACTTATATACAGAAAAGGCGGCGGCGGAGCCCTTAATAACAATTATTACTGGTCAAAAAATGGTGCCGGCTCTCTTTTCAATGTTGGATTCCGTTCTATAATAGGCAAAGCAGGACACATCAGCGATAATTATATGCATTTAAAAATTGACGATGAAAGTAAAATGGATGAAGTCGTTTCCCTTTCTAATAATATTGTATTCTATGATTCGTCTGAACTTAGAAACTCAGTACATATTGGAGATTCTTCGGAAATAAGAGAGGATGATATTGTGATAGTGTCATCAAGACAAGGAACACAACAGGATATGATAGTTATTAAATAAACCTTGAGTATATGCCTTCAAAAAGTCTTTTTGAAGGCATATATTACATATAGTAATGTAATTATAATTTGCATTATCCGAATAGCATTATAAGTAAATATCTTGAATGAAAACGGATATCAATCCAGTCTGAAAATAAAAAAAACAAGGAGGCTTTACTATGAACTTCAGACAAGTACATCTTGATTTTCACACCAGTGAAAAAATTAAAAATATAGGACAGAGCTTTGACAAAAAACAATTTCAAAAAGCACTTATCCTAGGACATGTAAACTCAATCACTTTATTTTCAAAATGCCATCACGGTTGGGCATACCATCCGTCAAAAGCAAACCAAATGCATCCTGAACTCAAGTTTGATTTATTGGGTCAGCAGATTGAAGCAGCTCATGAAATCGGAGTAAAAACCCCGGTTTATCTGTCGGCGGGCTTTGATGAGAAATATGCTGTATGTCACAGAACAGAAGTTGTGAGAAATAGTAATGAAAGTGTAGTAGGCACACCCGATTTTGTTACTGCGGGATATCATAAGCTATGCCTTAATTCCCCATACCTTGATGTATTGCTTGCACAAATAAAAGAAGTGTGTGAAAATTACGATGCGGATGGAATATTCCTTGATATCATAGGGGTTCAGCCATGCTATTGCGAGAGCTGTATGAACCAGCTCAAAAAAGAGGGCAAGGATGCTAATGACGAAAAAAATGTAATGGAGCTTGCAGAACGCGTTTATGCAAATTATTTAAAGCGCGTTCGTGAAACCATCGATTCGGTAAAACCTGGATTGCCTCTTTTCCATAACGGCGGACATATCCGCATGGGCAGGCGAGATTTGGCATTTGCAAATACACACTTGGAACTCGAAAGCTTGCCGACAGGCGGTTGGGGATATGACCACTTCCCTGTTTCAGCAGCATATTCGAGAACACTCGGTATGGAATATTTGGGGATGACCGGTAAGTTCCATATAAGCTGGGGAGAATTTGGCGGATTTAAACACCCTAATGCGCTCCGCTATGAGGTTGCTCTTTCTGTTGCAAACGGAGCTAAATGCTCAATAGGTGATCAACTTCATCCTCTTGGTGAAATGGATTTGGCAACTTATGAGTTAATCGGTGCAGCATATAGCGAAATAGAAGAAAAAGAAGAATATTTACAAAATGCTGAAAATATCTCCGATGTTGCAGTTTTTGGAGTTGAGGCAGCAGAAAACTACTATAACTCAAAGGGTATGCAAAATTGGAGTATCTCGGCACAAACAGGAAGGCATGATGCTGGCTGTGCAAGAATACTACTGGAGGGAAAATACCTTTTCGACTACATAGACATTGAGGCTGATTTTCTGAAGCACAAACTGATAATACTCCCTGACAGAGTATCCATAGATGAAGAGCTTACAAAAAAACTCAAAGAATTTACGCAAAATGGCGGAAAGGTACTTGCAACCGGCATGTCGGGAATAGACGAGAACGGTAGATTTATGCTAGACTTTGGATGCGAGTTTGACGGTAAAAATGGATTTTCACCAAGCTATGCACGCCCAAGATTTGATGTTAAAAGTCTTAGAAATTCAGCATATCTCATCTATTCTGACGAATATAAGATTAAAAATGTAACTGGTGAAGTTTTAGTTGAATGCGAAAATCCATACTTTAACAGAACACCAGAACATTTTTGCTCGCATCATCACGCACCAAATAACCCTGATGATAAAAAACCTGCCGTAGTAATGGGACGAGACGGAGTATATATTGCATGGGATATTTTTAATGAATATGCCAGTGTGGGAAGTATTGCCGTTAAGGAGATGGTGGTTGAAATAATAGAAAAATTAATGCCGAATAAAACGGTAAAGACAAATCTTCCTGCACAGGGAGTGATAACAGTCACAAAACAGGGTGACAGGAAAAATGTTCACTTACTTTATGCAGCTCCTGTAAGGCGTGGAGAATATACGGACATCATCGAGGACCTTCTGCCTGTATATGATACGATGGTTTCTGTAAAATGTGAAGCGAGACCGCAAAGGGTTTTCCTAGCACCTGAACGTAAAGAGATTCCATTTGATTACGATGGTGCTTATACGCATTTTAAAGTAGATAAATTTGAATGCCACAAGATAGTAGTTTTGGAATTCTAAAAAATTTACACTTCTGTGCATAATAGGGACAGGTCTGTTAAAGAGATAAAAACATCATTTGCTGCAGTTCATTTTTAATAGACACATCTGCATAATTTATGAATCAAGGCTTGCGCACTTGTAAAATAGCTTCTTCTACAATTTTTGCTCTGCAAATGTTAAAGGAGAATACAATTTATATACATAGGGAATGCACGTTCATAATTTTAAAGTAACTACAAAGACCGGATACGAGGATTATACATAACCTCTCATCCGGTCTTATTTTATCTTCCAAGATATGTGAAGTGCATATAGTCTCTCAGGGTGGTCCATGCGTCACCGCCCCATTTAAATCCATATTTTTTGAAAATCCTTACTACACTGCTTTCTGCAGGAATGGAATATGGATCCTCATATGGTTTCCAGTAATTACCCGTAATTGCCTCACCTGTTGCGGCATAGCAATAGTAATTTTCCTCCCAGTTTATGTCGATACAAGTACCATAGCTGTGCTCTGAAACACTGCCGGAGGCTGTGTTACGCCAACTGAACCCGCCCAGATTCTTTATAGGGAACCTTTCGGGATCATTGAATATTTCGGTAAAAATGCTTACCACATCTTCTGCCAGATTAGCATTAATCTCCAAAGTAGCCTCTGAAGGATACTTTTCTCCGTTTTTATTCAGCTTCCATACCGGGACCTTTACCTGCCTCATATTTGCCACTGCCGTTTCTTTGTCGGTGTATGGCTGTCCATCAGGAAAAATTCGTCTTAGCTTGTCTTGCTGAGTAGGATATTTGTCTACAAAACCCTCTCCTGCAGATCCGCTACCTGTATTTTTATCGGAGATTTTTTTCACGGTTATTTCAGGAGAATATACATCGGCAAAATCTCCCACTTTCGCTCCTACTATGATAGAATACTCACCTTCTGCAAGGTCTTTCACCGGTAATGTGTATTTATTTTCCCAAGTCACCTGCGTAGATAACACATTCTTGTCCTTATCTCTTAAAATAACTGAGTAGCTATGCGCTCCCATTACATGACTCCATGATACAGAAACTTCATCACCTTTAACTTCACCGTTTTCGGGATAATCCACCTGAGGTACTGCATAATCTTTCACCATTGGCGAGAAATTTTCATACGCTCTGTTCATTATAGCAATCGCTTGCTCTCTGGTTGCGTTACCCTGCGGAAACAGGTATCGCGGTGAATAGCCATTTATTATGTTGCTCTTTACTGCATCTTCTACGTATCTTATTGCCCATTCATGAACATCGTTAAAATCATCAAACTGACATACTTCGCATATTTCCTTTTCGGTAATGCCTCTTTCTGTCAGGTTATTTACTGTGAGCATTATTATTTTTGCGATTTCCTGTCTGGTTATTGGAGCATTAGGATAGAACTCTGTGGCAGTTTTTCCGTTTATGATACCAAGATTGTATGCCTCTATCACTGCCGGATTTTCCGTATCGGTGAAGGGATTTTCCCTCGTATCTGCTCCTTCTCCTCCCATGTTTTTGTATAAATTCATTGCCAAATAGCAAAATTCTTCTCTTGTAATGTTCTCGGTTATGCTTCCCCACAACAGGCTGTGAGTGACTAAACCTCTTTTGTTCGCCTCATGTGCCTCCGATATAGCCCAATCGGAAACCGCCTGCGCCTGAGTTCCGGCCAGCAGCATTGCACATATGGCGATTGTCATAATTTTTTTCATACATACCACCTTTCCAAAATAAAATACCCTAACAGTATATCACATAATTGTTAATATGAAAGTGCTATTTTGTAAACATTCTGTTAACTCACCCACAGAAGCTTTTTCTGAATAAAACAAACAATCTGTTATAATTAGGAAACTTTCGCTATTTCTACTTCCTGTTCACAGCATAAAACAGTAAAAAAATCAATCGTCAGAATATATAAGTATTCCTCGATTGATTCTTCCCTTTATAACAGGTTTAACACACCGTCCATCGGTGGCGGAAAAATCGTCATGAATCGTCAAAGTAAACCGCCATGGTCCCCCGAAGGCGTACTTGGGTACGCCGAGGGGTTTCTTTGGCGATAACGAAGTGATCAGGGCGATTTTAACCCACCGATCAGGTCATCTTTTCTTGTTTCACCTTATGATCTATTACATGACGAGATGCTAATTCATTGTGAATATCCTTTAGGGAGATTCCCATTTCTATCATCATCACCATAACGTGATATGTCAGATCTGACACTTCGTATATGGTTTCTTTAATGTCATTATCCTTGGCAGCGATGATAACCTCGGTACACTCCTCTCCCACCTTTTTCAAAATCTTATCCAGTCCCTTTTCGAATAGATAGGTAGTATAGGAGCCTTCCTTTTTGTCTGTTTTTCTTCCTTCTATCAAAGTCATAAGGCTTTCTAATGAGAATTCGTTTTTAGAATCACTTTGCCATAATTTATTGTAGAAACAGCTCTCCTCACCTGTGTGGCAAGCCGGACCGTCCTTTTCCACCACAATCTTTAATGCATCGTTATCGCAATCTGCTGTGATAGAAACTATGTGCTGATAATTACCGCTGGTTTCGCCTTTTAACCACAGCTCATTACGGGATCTGCTCCAAAAACATGTGAGACCTTTTTCCATAGAGATTTCCAGACTTTCTCTGTTCATATACGCAAGAGTCAAAACCTCCTTGGTAACAGAATCTATAATGATTGCAGGGATTAACCCTTTTTCGTCAAATTTTAATTCGTCTATATTTATCATACTCTAATCCTCTCTTAAATCCTGACTAATATGCCGTTTTCTTTAAGCTTTTGCTTAAGGTCTGCTATTGACACCTCTCCAAAATGGAAGATGGATGCCGCAAGACCTGCGTCAACCTGCGGAAGCTCCTTAAAAAGTGTGATGAAATCTTCTATACATCCAGCTCCGCCAGATGCGATAACAGGCACATTTACAGCCTCTGTAACTAATCTAAGCATCTCAAGATCAAATCCTTTTTTTACTCCGTCGGTGTCTATGGAGTTTAGAACAACCTCACCGGCACCCAGGTCAACACACTTTTTTATCCAGCTTACCGCTTCCATACCGGTATCTTCCCTACCGCCTTTTGCGAAAACATGAAGAGTTCCGTCTACTCTTTTTACATCGGCAGAAATTACGACACACTGGTCTCCGTAGCGCTTTGCTGCCTCATATATGAGCTTTGGATTTTTTATAGCTCCTGAATTTACGCTTACCTTGTCTGCTCCGCATTTTAATACTCTGTCAAAATCGGCAAGAGTATTGATTCCTCCACCGACTGTAAGAGGAATAAAAACCTCTTTTGCAACTTCGCACAAAACATCGGTAAAAAGCCTTCTGCCATCACTTGATGCGGTTATATCGTAGAAAACCAATTCATCTGCACCATTATTGGTGTAAAACTCGGCAAGCGCCGTAGGTGACGATACATCGGACAACCCTTCAAAATTAACACCCTTTACCACTCTGCCGTCCTTTACATCCAGGCAAGGAATAATTCTTTTTGTTATCATTTTGCCACCTCAATTGCTTCCTCTAAATCTATTGCACCTGTGTAATATGCCTTACCTATGATTGCACCGTATATATCAAGTGTGCGCAGTTTTTTTACATCGTCTATGGAAGAAACTCCGCCTGATGCAACAATCTGAATATCAAATTTTTCCGATAGCTGACGGTAAAGCTCGTGGTTTGTCCCCACCATAGCTCCATCTTTGGAAATATCTGTACAGATAAGTGTTTTTACTCCAAGACTTTGCATCTTTTCGCAAAACTCAAAGCATTTGTACTGGGATTTTTCCAGCCAGCCTTTTATGGCAACATATCCGTCTTTGATATCTACGCCTACCGCAATTTTATCCCCATACTTGTTTGTACATTCCTTTACGAAATCCTCATTTTCTACCGCAGCTGTGCCAAGAATAACACGTTTTATACCCGCAGCTATGTATGTATCTACCGTTTCCATATTACGGATTCCTCCGCCTATTTCGCAAAACAGTGATGTGGACGCAACAATATCCTTTACACAATCTATATTTGGAGTGCCACCTGTTTTAGCGCCTTCTAGGTCTACTATATGGATATGGGTAGCACCCTTTTTTTCAAAGTCTTTTGCTATTTCGCAGGGATTGTCGCTGTACACCGTCATTTGATTGTAGTCACCTTTTAAAAGCCTTACCGCCTTTTTATCATACAGGTCTATTGCAGGAAAAATAATCATTATCCGTCCACCTCCAATTCACAAAAGCCTCGCAGAATATCCAGCCCTACACTTCCGCTTTTTTCCGGATGGAACTGGCACCCGTACACATTTCCCTTTGCCACAGCAGCAGTCAGGCTTGCGCCATAATCTGTGGTTGCACAGACGCTGTCGCAGTCTGCACCGTAGAAGGAATGCACAAAATACACATAGCTTCCTTCTTCTATGTATTTGAAAATCGGTGGCTTTTCACCATGGAAATTGAGGGTGTTCCAACCAATATGCGGTACTTTTACCGAAGGTGCCGCCTCTATAATAGGACGTATCTCCCCTTTTATCAATCCCAGTCCCTGATACTCTCCGTACTCATAGCTTTTTTCAAACAAAAGCTGCATACCAAGACAAATACCTAAAATAGGCTTGCCCTTTTTTGCCTCATTTATTATAACCGAATCAAGTCCTGTTTTTTTCAGTTTATCTATGGCATCGGAATATGCACCAACGCCGGGAAGAATTATCTTTTCACATTTTTCTATGATGCTTTTATCGCCTGTAATAACGGTATCCGCACCTATTGCCCCAAAGGAGCATTCTAAGGAAAACAAATTTCCTACGCCATAATCTACTATTGCTATCATCTATACTTCGCTAGCCTTTCTGTTTATTACAATACTCCCTTTGTGGAAGGTACTCTATCTGCACAT
>SVKH01000044.1 GCA_015068545.1 Oscillospiraceae bacterium | reverse complement strand
AAGTTTCTTGGAAAACCTATCGAAGATCTTAAAATCATTACTTGTCACCTTGGTAACGGTTCATCTGTTACAGCTGTTAAAAACGGCAAGTGTATAGATACATCTATGGGATTCACTCCACTAGACGGTGTAGTAATGGGTACAAGATGCGGAAGCATCGATCCTGCTGTTGTAACATTCCTTGTAAATAACTGTGGAATGACTGCCGCAGAAGTGGACGCAGTAATGAACAAAAAGTCAGGTGTACTTGGAGTTTCAGGAGTTTCAAGTGACTTCAGAGATTTGTCAAAGGCGGCTAGCGAAGGTAACGAAAGAGCTGCTCTTGCCCTTGATATGTTCTGTTACAGCGTTAAGAAGTACATAGCAACTTATGCTGCTGCTATGGGCGGTGTGGATGCAATCGTATTTACAGGCGGTATCGGTGAAAATGACGGTGCAAACAGAGCCGAAATCACCAAAGGACTTGAGTTTATGGGCGTAAAGGTAGACCCAGAGGCAAACAAGGTAAGAGGCGAGGTTAAGGACATTTCTGCTAAGGAAGCTACTGTTAAAACACTCGTTATCCCAACAAATGAAGAACTTATGATAGCTCTTGACACAGAAAGACTTTTGAGCAAATAATATAAAAATCACCCTGCAAGTTTGTATATCTTGTTGGGTGATTTTTTTGTTTAATACAATTCAAAAGGGGTAAATAAATAGTAGAATAAATTACTAGGAGGGATCCCCGATGAACAATTATAAAATGGAAGATATACGAAACGTCGCCGTTATGGGACACGGCAAGTGCGGAAAGAGTTCAATTCTGGAAGCAATGCTTTTTAATAGCGGCGCAATTACAAGACTGGGAAAAAATTCAGAGGGCACATTAACTTCTGATTTCGATATAGAGGAAACAAAAAGACAAATGTCAATTTCCACATCATTAGCACCTGTTGAATGGAAGGGAATGAAGTTCAACGTGTTGGATACTCCGGGATACTTTGACTTTGTCGGCGAGGTTAAAGAGGGCATAAGAGCAGCAGATTCTGCACTTATTGTTCTAAGTGGAAGGAGCGGTGTTTCCGTTGGTACAGAAGACAGCTTTAAATTTGCAAGACAAAAAGGTGTTCCTATTGTATTCTTTGTAAATAAAATCGACGATTCTCGCGGTAACTATCAAAAGACTCTGGAAGAGATGAAGGAAAAGTTCGGTAAAGCTATCACTCCTTTTGTTTATCCTATAAAGGAAGGCGATGAGTTTAAGGGCTTTGTAGATATAGTAGATATGACCGCAAGACGTTACGAAGGTCAGGACAGAGTGGATATTCCTGTTCCTGAAGGTATGGAGGAAACAATAGCACCTCTTCGTGATATGATTATGGAGGCTATCGCCGAAACAGACGATGCCCTGATGAATAAATATTTCAATGGTGAAGAATTTACATTCGATGAAATCAAAAAAGCTATCAGAAAGGGTGTAAAAGACGGTAGTATCTACCCTGTATACTGTGGCTCCGGTCAGAATAATATCGGTGTTCGAAGCCTTATGGACGGCATAGGAAAATACTTGCCGGCACCTAACGAGATTACTCAGGTTGCCTACGATGCAAAGACAGCAGAGCCAATCGAAGTAGTTCAGGAAGTTACAGATACAACCTCAGCTATTATATTTAAGACCGTAGCAGACCCATATGTAGGAAAAATGTCATTCTTCCGTGTATATTCCGGAAGTGTAAAATCAGACAGTACACTATTTAACGCAAATAAAGGCGTTAAAGAACGTATCGGTAAGATATACTTCATGTGCGGTAAAAAGCAGATAGAAACAAAATCTGTAGAAGCCGGAGATATCGGTGTAGTTACCAAGCTTGAAAGTGCATCTACCGGTGATACACTTTGTGAAGAGGGAAAGAATATTATCCTTACCGGTGTGGAATTTCCTGCACCTACACTGTCTATGGCAGTAGAAGCTGTGAAAAAGGGCGATGAAGAAAAGATCGTTGCCGGATTTAACAAGCTGATGGAAGAAGACTTAACATTTAACATTACCAATAATGCCGAAACTAAGGAAACTATCATAAATGGTCAGGGTGAGCAGCATATTGACGTACTTATCAATAAGCTGAATGCCAAGTACGGTGTTACTGTAAACCTAAAGGTACCTACAGTTCCGTACCGTGAAACAATTCGTTCCAAGGTTAAGGTAGAAGGTAAGCATAAAAAGCAATCAGGAGGTCATGGTCAGTACGGTCATGTATGGATTGAATTTGAACCTGGTGTAAGCGAAGACCTGACATTTGAAGAGCAGGTGTTTGGCGGAAGCGTACCAAAGAACTATTTCCCTGCAGTAGAAAAGGGACTAAGAGACGCATCCTTGCACGGAGTATTGGCAGGTTATCCTGTTGTTAATCTGAAAGCTACACTTGTAGATGGTTCATACCACCCTGTTGATTCATCGGAAATGGCATTTAAAACAGCGGCTCAGATAGCATACAAGGAAGGTCTTAAGAAGGCAAATCCTGTATTGCTTGAGCCAGTAGGATATTTAAAAGTATTTGTGCCGGAAAGCATAATGGGTGATGTTATAGGAGACATAAATAAACGTCGCGGACACATTATGGGTATGGGCGAAAGTGAAAAGGAAGGTCTTAACATGGTTGAGGCTGAAGTGCCGGTATCCGAAATGTTCAAATATTCCACCGATTTAAGGTCAATGAGCCAAGGAAGAGGAAACTTTGAATTTGAATTTGTTCGCTACGATGTAGCTCCACAGTCGGTAGCAGACAAGGTTATCGCAGAATACAATGCAAGTAACCAATAGACAATTTTTATATATATTCACTAAAATAATTTTTGATTTTTGTTAATAAAGAGACTTTATTTTGTGAGATTTATGTGGTAGAATGTATGTGATAATTTAAGAAGTCTATTGGAAGAGAGGATTTTGAAAATGGCAGACTTGCAATTAAAACATATTTACAAAAGATACTCCGGTGGTGTAACAGCTGTTAGCGATTTTTGCCTGGATATCGAAGATAAGGAATTTATCGTACTTGTAGGACCATCAGGTTGTGGTAAGTCTACTACACTTCGTATGGTAGCCGGACTTGAAGAAATTTCAGAAGGTGAGCTTTACATAGGCGGACAGCTTATGAACGACGTAGCTCCAAAGGACAGAGATATAGCGATGGTTTTCCAGAACTATGCTTTGTACCCACATATGACAGTATTTGATAACATGGCATTCGGTCTTAAGCTTAGAAAGGTAGCTAAGGACGAAATCAATAAGAGAGTTCACGAGGCTGCTAAGATTCTTGATATCGAGCACCTTCTTGACAGAAAGCCAAAGGCTTTGTCAGGTGGTCAAAGACAGCGTGTGGCACTTGGCCGTGCTATCGTTCGTAGCCCTAAGGTATTCCTTATGGACGAACCTTTGTCAAACCTTGACGCTAAACTAAGAGTTGCGATGAGAACAGAGATTAACAAGCTTCATAAGAGACTTGAAACTACATTTATCTACGTTACTCATGACCAAACAGAAGCTATGACAATGGGTACAAGAATCATCGTTATGAAGGACGGTGTGGTTCAACAGGTAGATACTCCTGCTAACCTATACAATAACCCATGCAATATGTTTACAGCAGGATTCATCGGCAGCCCTCAAATGAACTTTGTGGATGCAGTTCTTTCTAAGAACAATGACGGTGTATTCCTTGAATTCAACGGTGAGACAGTTAAGCTTCCAGAAGGCAAGGCTTCAAACCCTGCTCTTGATGCGTACATCGGCAAGACTGTTGTACTTGGTATCAGACCAGAAGACATTCACGATGACGAAGCTTTCTTGTCATCTAAGAGTGATGCTGTTGTTAGTGCTCACGTTGACGTAACAGAAATGATGGGTGCTGAGTATTATCTATACTTGACAATTGCAGGCAGCCCATTCGTTGCAAGAGTTAACCAAAGAACAACTGCTAAGATAAACGACGACATCAAGGTTGCTTTCGATACAAACAAGATTCACCTGTTTGATAAAGAAACAGAAATGACAATCATTAATTGATTTGTTTTGTAAATTCTAAAAGAAAATCCATCGGCATTTTGCCGATGGATTTTTTGCTGTGTAATTGATTATCAAATCTTTTTAGGTTTTACATTAATAGTTATGGTAAAAAGAACACTATATCATAGTTTTGTTTATAAGTGGAGTTTATGTCAACAGCTTGGGTTAAAAAGATAATTTATGTCAATATTTTTGGTTAAAAGGTTAAATCGGTTGTTGCATTATTATTTGCTAAGCTTTCTGTGTTTTAACTTTTAGAGGTACACGAAAAACTTTGTTAAATTATTATTTTGCCTTGCGTGGCACAAGTATTCCCTACGCACTCATGCTTTCCTAATTATATTCCTCAGTATAAGTGTATTTTCAAAAGTGTATCCGCAAAAGTGCATCAGTAGGGAAGATAATTACCGATTTTTAACTTTTATAATATACTCTATGCCCCAGTCGAAGGAGTTGGTCTCCATATCTGCGTTTATGCCACCATCCTTCATTATATCAAGGGCATTTTTGATTGTATTGGTAAAAATGCGGATGTCCTTTACGCTTTTAAGTTGAAATTTCTGGTTTGAAGTTTTGGTCTTTGTGAGCATCTTTTTTACCAGTTCTTCACTTTGGGTAACATTCAGTTTTTTATCGGTTATGGTTCGCACTGCCAGTAACTGTGACTCCTCATCGGTGAGGTGCAAGAGTGCTCTTGCGTGCCTTTCCGAAAGGGAATACTCGGTAATTAAGTGCTTTGTTCTTGGATACAGCTTCAATAGGCGAAGCTTGTTAGCTATCGTAGACTGGGATTTTCCTAATTTTTTTGCTATTTCCTCTTGAGTCATACCTTGATTTCGTATAAGACTTTGGTAGCTTTCAGCAATCTCAAAAAAAGTGAGATCATCTCTTTGTAAATTTTCCAGAAGAGCCAAAAGTGCAGACTTTTTCTCATCAACATTTTTCACTATTGCAGGGATGGTATCAAGTCCGGCGTTTTCTGCCGCACGATACCTTCTTTCTCCGGCAATTATCTCATATCCACCTCGTACCTTTCGTACTGTTATAGGCTGTAAAACCCCAAATTCTTCTATGGATGCTGTAAGCTCATCCAGACTGGAGGAATCAAAGTATTTTCTTGGTTGGGAAGGATTAGGGAAAATGGAATTTATAGGTAGAGATACCACCTTCATCATTTCTCTTTCCTTTGTTTTAAAAACTTGCATGACGATTATCCTTTCGTGTAAAAATGGAAGGGAGTAAGGCAGATTTTGTTTTTTTATAGGTGAGTGCCTTTGAGGGATGGATAGCACTCATCTGCCTGCCTTACCCGTTAGTTGGGCTTGTCTAAAAAGGAGGGATAACCTTTTGACTTGCCCTATGACTAAATTATAGCATACTGATGGAAAAAAGAAAGAAAAATCGTTCGTCAAAAAAAGCCGACTTTTTCATTTAGTCGGCTTTTTCTTTATATTGTAACAATTTCCGATGGGATTTTTTGTAACAATACCTGCTTTTCTTGGGTATTGCTGAGGAGTTTGTCGCACTTTTTTTACTATAATTATCTTGTGGTTAAGGTCTGTATGAGGAATTTTTGCAGAAAATACATCTATGACCTCTCCTCCAAGGACATAAATTGCTTTTTTTGCATCCTCCAGTTCCTCATCAGCAAGCGGCCCTTTAAGCGCTAAAAAGTATCCACCTACTTTTAAGAACGGCAGGCATAATTCAGACAATACCGTCATATTTGCAACAGCACGGGATACGACTGTGTCGTACTTTGCACGGTGTGTTCTGCCGCCGTCCTCTGCTCTTGCATGAACAAATTCAGCTTCTGTGCCAATTTTTTTCGATACATCCTTTAAAAAGTTTATCCTCTTGTTTAAAGAATCCAAAAGAGTAAGCTCTATTTCGGGCTTTAGAATTTTCAGTACAAGCCCGGGGAATCCGGCGCCTGTGCCTACATCTATTACTTTTCCTGTCACATACTGGGTTAGCAGTGGTGTGGCACTGTCTAAAAAGTGCTTGGTGGCAATGCCAAAATCATCGCATATAGCGGTCAGATTTATCTTTTCGTTCCATTCCACAAGCTCATGGGCGTAGGTAATGAGCTGTTCTATTTTTTCGTTATTTACATCTATCTCCAGAGCGTCAAAGCCCTCTTTTAAAATATCGTACATAATATCTTCCTTGCAATTTTTTCTATTATTATATTACAAATTCCTGTCTAAGTCAATAATGATAGCTGGTATAACCGTGTTTGTAAATAAAATTGTTAATAAAGTGTAACTTTTTAAAAAAATCGCAAAAATTACTATACTTTTCTCTTTTTTTATGTTATAATACAATGGAATATAGATATAATTTGGAATAATTATGAGTAAATTCAGAAGTAAGCAAATTATCTGTTGTTTTTTAATATTATTTTTACTGGATGGAAGGGTGATATTATGATAAGTAAGGCATTTGACGACATTGTTACACAAATGGCGGAGGTTTTTCCTAAAAAGTTTGGTATAGCTGATGCGTCTGGCATGGTTGTTGCCGCAAGTGGTCAGGAAATTTTGGAGGAAACTGTACTGGATCTGATGAAGTATGCGCAAGATGCAGGAAACAATTATTTTATCCGCGAAGGCTACACAGTAAGGGCTATCGATGGAAGCCAGTCTGTGGAGTATATTGTGTACGTTGAAGGTACAGATGAAGTGTCAAAGTATTGCTGTAATGCGGTTACTGTTGCGGCTAATAATGTTCGTCAGCACTATGATGAAAAGTACGACAAAACCGTATTTATGCAGAATATAATATTTGATAATATGCTCTCCTTTGATCTGCACCAAAAGGCTATGGAGCTTCATGTTGAAGTTGATGTTCCAAGAGAGGTTTTCTACATCAAGGTGCTGAAAAAGGGTGAAGTGGGAATATACGAGGTTATACGAAATATGTTCCCAGACAAGGAAAGAGATTTTGTAATAAATATCGATAGCAATAATATCGTCCTGATAAAAGAATTGGCAGACGGTACTGATGCTGCCGCTATCAATGCTATTGCAAACCAGATTTTAGACACAGTCAACTCCGAAACGATGATGAGTGTCTTAATTGGTGTGAGCACAGTTGCAGAAAACATCAACCAGCTTAACAGCTCATATAAGGAATCTCAGGTTGCTATCGAAGTAGGTAAGGTATTTGACGAGGAAAAGTCCATCTTGAATTATAATAATCTTGGAATTGGCAGACTTATATACCAACTTCCGATAAAGCTTTGTGAACTGTTTTTGGAGGAAGTGTTCAAAAAGGGCGATATCACACTTTTGGATAATGAAACTATCCTTACAATTAACAAGTTTTTTGAAAATGACCTTAATGTATCCGAGACATCAAGGCAGCTTTTTGTACACAGAAATACCTTGGTGTACAGATTGGAAAAAATCTATAAGCTGACAGGTCTTGACCTTAGAAAATTCGATCAGGCAATTGTATTTAAAGTAGCTATGATGGTACACAAGTATTTAGTGTCAAACACAATTAAAATTTGATGGATAATGTGCGGTCTTTTTTTGCCGCACATTTTGAACTTAAATAGGGAGAAATATATGATAGAATTTGTAAATGTAAGCAAGCAGTTTGAGGATGCCGGAAATGTGGCTCTGGAAAACGCTAGTTTTAAAATAGAAAATGGTGAATTTGTGTTTTTGGTAGGCTCTAGCGGATCAGGAAAAACTACCATAACCAAGCTGATGATGCGTGAAAGAAACGTAACCGAAGGTCAAATTCTTTTGGATGGAATTGACATTACCAAAATCCCGGATAATGAAATCCCGTATCTTCGCCGCAAGATGGGCGTAGTTTTTCAGGATTTCAGACTTTTGGAGGATAGAACAGTTTACGAAAATGTTGAGTTTGCGATGAGAATAGTGGGTGCTTCAAGGCGTGAAATAAGAAAACGTGTGCCGGAAGTTTTAAACGAAGTGGGACTTAACTATAAGGCGAAGATGTATCCACGTCAGCTCTCCGGTGGTGAGCAGCAGAGAGTGGCACTTGCAAGAGCTCTTGTAAATCATCCTGTTATTCTTGTGGCGGATGAGCCTACGGGAAACTTAAATCCGGAAGCTGCTCTTGAAGTTATGGAGGTTTTTGCGGAAATCAACAGAATGGGCACGACTATTATCATGGCTACTCACGCAAAGGACATAGTTGACATGATGAAGAAAAGAGTAATAGAAATTAAAGACGGTAGGATAATCCGTGATGAAGTTGGAGGTGAGTATAATGAAGCTATCGAAGCTTAAGTATTCATTTTCCGAGGCAAAGAAAAACGTAATAAGAAACGGACTTATGAGCGTGGCATCGCTTTTCACTATTGCAAGTTGTTTGGTGATTTTGGGAGTTTTTACCCTGCTTACTCTTAATGTGGGAACAGTAACCAACCAGATAAAAGACCAGTGCGAAGTTCAAGTTTATCTTAATATGGGCGCTACGGAAGACGTGGTAGCGGCAGTTGGTGAGCAGATTCGTCAGGTGGAAAACGTAAAGGAATGCACACTTTTTACCAAGGAAGAGATGCTCCAATACGCAAAAGAGGATATGTTTGAAGGCAGCGAAGATCTTCTTGTAGGTTTTGAAGAGGACAACCCTTTTGCGGATTCCTACAAGGTAGTTTTAGATAACATAGAAAACACAGCAGATACCGCTGCAAAACTAGGCGAAATTGAAGGAATAGAAAAGGTAGTTAATAAGCAGGACGTTGTAAATATGGTGCTTTCCATGTCGGATGCCGTAAAGAAGTTCAGTCTTGTGGTTATGTTCGTACTTTTGATAATAGCTATTGTCATTATTTCAAATACAGTTAAGCTTACTGTGTATAACCGCAGGAAAGAAATCAACATAATGAAATTCATCGGTGCTACTAACAGATTCATTAGAATGCCATTCGTTTTAGAGGGATTGATTATAGGATTCTTGTCCGCAGTCCTTGCATTTATCATGGTATTCTGGGCTTATTTTGCACTGCTTAACTATATGCAAAGTATAAACTTTACTCTGTTTGAGCTAGTGAGCGTAGGCAAGGCATCACCTATATTTGGTGGACTGTTTGCCCTTGTTGGAAGTCTTATCGGTGTATGCGGTAGTGCTTTCTCAATGAAGAGATACCTAAAGGTATAGGAGGGACAGATGAAAAAATTTATAACTCTTTTACTGAGTGCTGCAATATCTCTGTCCTGCATTCCTGCTGTAAATGCGGCAAAAAGCGTAAGTGAGCTTAAAAAGGAGCTGGCAGAAAATCAGAAAAAGGCAGAGCAGACGGAAAAGGACATTAAGGCAAAGCAGGCCGAAGTGAAAACTTTTTCTGAGGAAAGTGACAAGCTGGATGTGCAGATATTGGCACTTCAGGATGATATTGACAGCGTTCAGGCTGTGATAAATGAAAAAGAAGCTGAAATTGTAACTAAGAATGCTGAGATTGAAGTTTACAAAGAGGAAGCTCAAAAAGCGTATAATAAACTAAAAACAAGGATGAAGGTCATCTACGAAAACGGTGTAACATCTTACCTTGAGCTTCTACTGGAAGCCAACGGAATAGCGGATCTTTTTACCAGAGTTGCTGTGGTTGAATCTATCGTAAAGCATGATAACAGCATGATAGATAACTATAATGCGCAGGCGGCAAAGGTAGAGGAAGCTAAGGTTTTAGTGGAGGCAGAACGTGATGAACAGGTTGCGGCAAAGGCAATTCTGGACGAGAAACAGTCTGCTATTGAATCTAAAAAAGCGGAAAAGGATCAGATAATAAATAGCCTTACCAATGACATTGCAAAGCTTAAAAAGCTGGAAGCGCAGATGGCTCAGGCAGAAAAACAGATACAAAATCAGATTGATTCTGCTTTAAAATCATCTACGCAAAGCGCGGTAGTGTACAAAGGTAGCGGTAAGTTCCAATTCCCTATGGCAAGCTACACAAGAATGTCTTCGCCATATGGATATCGTATTCACCCAATTTCCAAAACCAAAAAGCTCCACACCGGTATAGACTATGCAGCACCTCTTGGTACTGCTATCTATGCGGCAGATGACGGTGTTGTCCTTACAGCGGGTTGGGTAAACGGCTACGGCTATACAGTATCCATAAATCATGGTAGTGGATATGTAACCTTGTATGCGCATTGTAGTAAGTTGCTGGTGTCTTCGGGACAAAAGGTAACCAGAGGACAAACCATAGCAAAGGTTGGCTCAACAGGAAATTCCACCGGTAACCACCTTCACTTTGAGGTAAGAGTGAACGGAAAAACCACAAATCCAGCAGGATATCTATAAGATTACAGGTGTTAAAGAAGAACAGAGTCGTACTTTTTTAACACCTTTTTTGTTATCACTGTTGAATGGGAATGTTTATGGCATGATGATTTTTATGATTATGCCCTTAATAGTAAGAATGCCGAAATTTGGCAAAAGGAGAAATGTAGGGCATGAAAAAGAAAATATTTGTACTGTCTATTATTGTGTTAATATTTCTTGTATGCATCTTTGGAAGAGGAATGTATTTTTATGGAAAATATATCATACCTGATAAAAACTATTTTGGTTCTAACTATAAAGAAATACTGTATCCTATGTCCTTTCAAGACAAAAAGCAAGCAAATGAAATAATGAAAAAAATAGACGAAGCCTTTTCTTTTATTGGAAATGAAGATGAAGCAGATAGTAGTTATGGAGAATTAAGCCGATATTGCATAACGGATGAAGATGCAGTAAAGGAAAATCATACTTTGCAACTAATTACAGCAGATTTTGATAAAGAAATCGGCTATTTGTGGTTCGTTTATAATCAAGAAGCCTTAGATAGCAATAACCAAACGGTAAGAGGTTCGTTAGATATTTTAGTTCGGGCTACTTTAGAAAAAACTGATTATAGTTGGGATGTTGTTAACACAAAAGAACATCCATGATTTATTCATCCTAACCTAACATAATATATATAATAAAAAGGAAGGAAGTTAAATATGAAATATGAATTTTTGAAATTTGAAAATATGCAATATATGATTACATATCCGGAAGATTACAAAGATGGTGAGGTTTATCCTGTTTTGTTTTCA
>SVKH01000043.1 GCA_015068545.1 Oscillospiraceae bacterium | reverse complement strand
ATTTTTCCATAATTTTCTTCCTTTCTTATTATAAAATTTTTACAGTACAAGTGACGGAGCGGAGTAAACTCTTTGAGCATATTCTGCATCTAGGGAATATAGTCCCTTGGAATCATTTCCAAAAAGCTCCATCTTTTTTATCATGTCTTCTGCATTCTTTTCTTCTTCAAGCTGTTCTTTCACGAACCAATCCAAAAACTGCATTGTTCTGAAATCTTTCACATCATATGCGGCACTGTATATATCATTTATAAGGCTTGTTACATACTGTTCGTGCTCATATCCTGCATTTAGTGGATCCATCAAGCCGGAAAGCTTTTTGTCAGGCTTATCTATGGCACCTAGCTCTACCTTTTCGCCACACATTTGTAGATATTTTAGGAATAGCATGGCATGATCTCTTTCTTCCTGAGCTTGAATCATGTACCAGTTCGCGTATCCGTCCAGTCCTTCAGCTTCATAGAAAACGGAAAAACCCAGATACAGATATGCAGAGTACAGCTCCTTTGTGATTTGTTCATTAAGTAGTTTTGCAACTCTTTTGTCTAACATTAAATAATCCTCCTTTCATTGTAAAAACGGTCTGCCAAAAGGGCAGATTGTATATTATCTCATAGGAAACCTGAGTTTGCTATGAAATAAAAGATTAATTTAAAATATGCAGAGTTTACTTTGCAAATCTATTATACTACAATCCGCAAAAAAATACAACCCCTACTAAAAAAACAAGAAATAAAATAAGTTATTGCGTAAAAAGTGCTACGTCCCCAAAATATAAAAAGTGCTACGTCCCCAAAATGACTATTTAAAAAGGGGACGTAGCACTTTTTGAATAGTAGAGGTAAAAAAATACCCAATGGAGTTGATATACTGCCATTGGGTGATGTTTATTAGTTTGTGTAGTTGTCGAAGTAGCCTTGCACCAATACAACCGGAGTACCTTTGTCGCCAGAACCGCTGGTCAAGTCGCAAAGTGATCCGATAAGGTCGGTAAGCTGACGAGGAGTTGTGCCTTGGGAGGCCATGTTGCCCACAAGGTTATCCTGTTTGGATTTAATACTATCTGAAATTGCCTTTTTCAGTTCCTCTCCGGAAAGTTCCTTAAAATCATTATCGGCAAGATATTTTAATTTAACCTCGTTTGGTGTGCCAATAAGTCCATCGGTAAATGCAGGGGATACTACCGGATCTGCAAGCTCCCATATTTTTCCTTGAGGATCCTTAAAGGCACCATCGCCGTAAACCATAACCTCAACGTGCTTGCCTGTTTTGTCTAGTATTCGCTTTTGAATATCCAAAACTAAGTCCTTACATTCCTTAGGGAACAGTTTGATAGAGTTTTCAGTCGCTTTGTTAGAACCCAAAAGTCCGTATTTTTCGTTACATCCGCTTCCGTTTATAGGAGCGTTCATGATATCGTCAAGTCCGCAAACGACTTTAGCGCCTGCTTCTTTTAATATTCTCTTTGTTCTTGCTCTTGTATGGATGTCACAGGTAAGGATGCAGTCTGCGTAATCAAGGATTGCCTTTGCCTGATTTGCAAAGATGATTTCCACTTCTGCACCGCTTTCGCGAATTACCTCACTATAATACTCCACATAGTCAACTCCGGTAAATTCATGCACGTTTTTTCCGAATAGCTGACGGTATTTTTCAAGGGAAAGTACGTCGGAATAAGGATTTATACCGGCTGCGTCTATCTGATCGTAGGTTAGCAGCGCATTTCCTACTTCGTCGGAAGGATAGCTTAGCATAAGAACAACCTTCTTACAACCCATAGCTATGCCGCGAAGGCATACAGCAAATCTGTTTCTGGATAGAATAGGGAAGATTACTCCCACAGTTTCGCCACCAAGCTTGTTTTTAACATCCTCAGCAATGTTTTCGATTGTCGCGTAATTGCCCTGAGCACGAGCCACTATGGACTCTGTTAGGGAAATGACATCTCTATCGCGTAGCTGGAAGCCCTCGTATTCACAAGCCTCTAAAACACTGTCAGAAACAATAGTAGCAAGATCGTCTCCTTCACGGATGATAGGGCATCTGATACCTCTTGAAATTGTTCCGACTCTTCTCTCGTTTGTTGACATAAGAATCCCTTCTTTACAATAAATTTATAAGTCAATGCGCTTAGCACACTCTTAATTTGATTAAAGAACCACCATAGTATTATACCATTTTAAGTTAAATAGTGCAATAGTTTTTGACAATTTTTTTATTGTAAAGAGGAAAATTTACAATTAAGCATATAATGAAATAAACTACAATCAAAAGCTGTGGTAGTGTCAGTTTTTAGCTAGATTCTTATATGGTTAAGATTCCGTCCGGTGACTCTATCAATATTTGTATATCTTCCTCTTTTCCTGTTTGGGCATTAATATAAATTAGGAAGTTTCTTCCTGCTGAGGTGCCCTTGAACTCATAGCATAAAACCTCTCTTTTAGAATCCTTTGGTATAAGTGCTATGGAGACTGAATCTATGCTGAGACGAGAGCTTATTTTTTCTCGTGCCTGCTGTTTTGTAAGCTGTGGAGTGATGATTTCCCTGATGTGGTGATTCATTACATATCCATTTGCTTCCATTCCTATAATTTCACCGTCATCAAGAGCTACCTTGACTTTTATAAGATCGGAGTAGCAGGTTACATTGTTCTGCTTGTACGCAAAATTTATGGTTGCTACGCCTCCGGTTTTTTCGTAATAGCTTGTGGTCATATCCTTATAGCCTTTGTTGCTAAGGAACGCTCTGGCTTTGTTCATGGCAGTTTCTACCGATATTTTCTCTGGGAAAATGCGCCGGCTTTTAAGAAAATACACCACTTGTCCACCTTGCTTTGTTAGTGCAATGCTGATGTCAGTACCCTTGTTCTTGCCGCCGAAAAGGTAGGATTCCATACTAACATTTTCTGTTTGACCGCGTAACTGAAGGTTGTCTATTTCCAAAAATTCGCAGGCAATTTTCTTAGCACTGTCTGCTGTGATTTCTCTTTGGTTTTCCGTCATTTTCGGGGACATATTCTCGATGTGTTCCGAAAATGGACCATCATAAATAAGAGAGGGATATTCGCCAAATTCCTTTTCAACAGAAGAAAGAGGATGTTCATCTTCTGCATAAGCAGTTTTTACTAATACTACTTCATTGTTCTTACCAAAATGGATTTCACCACTGTACACGCTTTTGCACAGCTCTGTCAGCGTGTTGTTTAGGGAAGTTGCAAAAAGTCCCAAAGAATGCAGGTTTTCGTATTCGGAAACAGATATCTGCTTATCGTCAATTAGACTTTGGCTCAAAGTGTATGTGTAATCTCCTACCTGAGATAGAAATTTTTCGGTATTGTCAAGCTGTATTTCAGTAATCGGTAACTGACTCAGGCACGCTTTCGCGGAATTAGCCTGTACCGATAGCTCACTTGATAATGTAGCAAGTTCACCCGCGTCGGTAGCAAGCATTGTCTTAGCAAGAAGGCTATCTATGTCATCCACATATCCGGTCAGCTCAAAAAAAGCACGGTTGTAGGTGTCTTCCACTGCCTGTTCATATGCCTTTGCACGATAAAACTCATAGGTGCCAAAAACACCAAGACACACGGTAACTACGGTAAAAAACCAATACATTTTTCTTTTACTTTCTCTCATAAGTTGTCCTCCTATTTGCAAAAGCGGTGCTTACCTATCTGAATAATCAGGGGTCTTGACCAAATCCATTTATTGGTCGCTGTATCAGGGTTAAAATAATAAATGGCTCCGTAGGTAGGGTCCCAGCCGTTCATGGCATCCTGACAGGCTTTGTATACCGTGGAGTTTTCTGCAATTGGCTCGTTTATTTGACCGTCAGCAACTGCTGTAAAGGCTCCGGGTTGGTAGATTACACCGGAAATGGTGTTAGGGAAGGAGGGATGGTCTACTCTGTTTAAAATTACTGCAGCCACAGCTACCTGCCCTTCGTATATTTCCCCTCTGGCTTCACCATTAACCGCTCTTGCTAATAGTTGCATATCAGCAGAGCTTCGCTGAGTTTGTGCAATTGTTTTTGTGTTGGAATTTATGCCTTTATAGCCTAAAAAAACCGACATGGTAATAAATAAGAAAAGTGCTGCAATTTTCACTTTTTTATTCATAAAGTCATCTCCCTTTTCAAAGTTTTATAGCCTTATCATTTCCAATATTTTTCCTTTTATGTATAACTTTTGAGCAAGGAGGAAATAATTTTCCTGTTGAAAAGGAGCGTGTATAATAATGAAGAAAATCCCTTGTTTCTTTCCGGTTTTTTTGAGCATTTTCTGTTTGTGCTTTGTATATTCTGTGTCGGTACAGAGAAATTTATCTAGTAATTTACTAAGGCTTCATGTAGTTGCAAACAGCAATTCACCAATTGACCAAAGAATAAAATTAGGCGTTAGAGATAGAATTTTAGAAAAATCAGAAAAAGATTTCCCTGAAATTGCGGAGATGGAAGTTGCTGCTCAGGAATATTTGGATACAATAGGAGCACCATACCACGCGGAGGTCGCTTGGGAAAAGTGCCATATACCAGCTAAGGCTTACAAGCAAATTACTCTTCCTCAGGGAGAGTATAATTGTGTCAAAGTTACCTTGGGTAATGGTCTGGGAGAAAACTGGTGGTGCGTGGCGTATCCACCGCTATGTTATACCGAAAGTATGTTTGGAGCTATGACAGATGAAGGAAAAGAAAAATTGTATTCGGTACTTGATAATGAAGCTGTCCTCACAATAGCCCAAAATGGAAAGTTTAACGTGCGCTTTAAGATAGTAGAAACTATACAGTCTATTATCGCAAAGATCCATTATTAGAAAATTCATCAAAAAGGGGACGTAGCACTTTATGATGAATTTTGATGATTAAAAATAGAAAGAATGGCATGAAACGATATTATTTAACGTTGAAGTATAGTAGTATATGTATAGCAGAATTCATTAAACTAAATGGATTTTCTTCGGAGAAGATAGTAAAATTTGTGTAAAAAGTGCTACGTCTCCTTTTTGAATAGTTAATAAGTGCTACGTCCCCAAATTGGGTGGGAGAATAAAATAAGGTGACTGTGGATAAGATAGGAAAAAGGAGAGTGAGTTTATGAATGATACAGAAAAACTTTTAAAGGAATGTAATGCAGGGATAAAGATGGGAGTAAGTTCTATTGAAGAAGTTCTGGACAACGTGAAAGGTGAAAAGCTTAAGGAAATTCTTGCATCCTCTAAAGAGGAGCATCAGAGGTTGGGAAGTGAAACCAGGGAGATTTTGGAAAGGTTTGATATGGAGGGTAAGGAGCCTAACCTGATGGCAAAAGGAATGTCTTGGCTTAAAACTAACGTGATGATTTCTATGGACGATAGTGATAACACTATTGCTGACCTTATTACAGATGGTTGTAACATGGGAGTGAAGTCCCTTAATAAGTATTTGAACCAGTATAAGGCTGCGGACGAGAAGGCAAAGGATATAACAAAAAAGCTTATCAACATGGAGGCATCTCTTGCGGAAAAGATGAGGGAATATTTATAAACAAAAGCGCTGACTTTTTGATTGTAAATTTGAAAAACATATAGACAAACCTTCTAATTTAGGATATAATTGTGCTATGTGACTGTATTGGTTAGTGGTGAATTTATTTTTCTATTCAGCCGCATTTCAATATAGAATCAAAAGGAAAACTTTATACTTTATGATAAAAAGCTTTTGATAAAAGCTACTTTTGCGGGAGTAGGAATAAAACAGCAATTTTGTTATTTCGGAAATTACAACATAAAAGTGGTAATTTCCTACATAATAAAAGACGGCGAAAATTTGTTTCGCCGTTTTATATACTTTTAGGAGGAATGTGGGCATTATGAGAATGCGAAAGAAGAAAAATTGTGGAGTCAGGTTAGAAAGAAGCGGCTCTATGTGGATAAGAGAACCTGAGCTTTTAAAAGGAAAATGGAGCGAAGAATTTGGAAATGAAAATCCTATACATATTGAAATAGGTTGCGGCAAGGGCAATTTCATCTGCGGAATGGCAGAAAAATATCCGGATATAAATTTTGTGGCAATAGAGGTTGTTCCGGATGTTATGGTAATTGCTATGGAAAAGGCGGAGCCAAGACAGCTTAAAAATGTAAGATTTATAATAGCTGATGCTGCGCTTTTATGTGATTATTTTGGGCAGTATGAAATAAATAGAATCTACCTTAACTTTTCCGATCCATGGAAAAAGAAAAAGCAGGCGAAAAGACGCCTTACCCACAAGAATTTTCTGGATATATACAAAAAGCTGCTAAAAGAAGGGGATATGATATGGTTCAAAACAGACAACCGGAAGTTGTTTGAGTTTTCCCTTAATTCTTTTGCGGAAAATGACCTTAAAATGTCTGAAATAAGTCTGGATTTGCATAATTCGGATTTTGAAGACAATGTGATGACCGAATATGAGGAAAGATTTTCAAATGAAGGTATGCCTATATACAGAGTGTGTGCAACATACATGGGAAAATGATTGAAAATGAGTAAAGGAAAGAAGCGGTTAGAATGAAGGTTGGTTTGGTGATGGAAGGCGGATCCATGCGTGGTATGTATACTGCAGGAGTTACGGATGTCTTTATGGAGAATGGGATCCAGTTCGACGGAGGAGTAGGCACATCTGCCGGTGCAGTTTTTGGATGCAACTATAAATCAGGGCAAATTGGCAGAGTAATACGCTACAACAAACGGTTTTGTGGTGACAGAAGATATGCTGGGTTGTGGAACTGGCTTACAACCGGAAATGTGTTTGGAGTTGATTTTTGCTATAAGCGTATTCCGGAGGAGCTGGACAAGTTTGATGGTGAGGCGTACAAAAAATCACCTATGGAGTTTTACGTCACTTGTACCGATGTGGAAACAGGAAAAGCTGTCTACAAAAAATGTGAAACAGGAAAGGGCGATGAGCTTGAATGGATGAGAGCATCAGCATCTATGCCTGTGGTTTCTACCATAGTGGAAATAGAAGGGAAAAAGCTGTTGGATGGAGGTATAGCCGATTCTATTTCGCTAAAGTTTATGGAGGAGACTGGGTACCAATATAATGTGGTTATCCTGACAAGACCTGATGGCTATATTAAAGAGGAAAACACAATCTTGCCAATAGTAAAGCTCCGTTACCGCAAGTATCCTGAGTTTGTCAGGGCAGTAGCAGACCGTCACATAAGGTATAATAACTGTATTTCTTACATAAAGGATAGGGAAGAGAAAGGCTATGCTTTTGTAATAAGACCTAGCAAAGCCATTGATGTAAAAACAGTGGAGAACAGTCCGCAAAGACTGCAAAACGCATATGATTTGGGACGTGCTGACGGAGAAAAATGTGTGCAAGAAGTAAAAAGTTTCATAGAAAATGCTAGGAATAGTTAAAGAGCTACGCAGAATAATTATAATAGGACAAATAAAAATAGAAGCTATCAAAGAATAACAATAAAAACCCTTTCAAGATGGATAACATCATTTGAAAGGGTTTTATGTTTAGAATTATAATATTAGTTTATTCTTCCTAAAGATGTGAAAGTCTTTGGTATTGAATAGAACACATCATATGTAGCCCCGCTTATATTGGAATTGATGTATGGGCGAATTACTCTGTATTCATTTATGCTTCCGGTGACTACCAATCCTTCATCGCCATAAGTAAGAACTCCGGTATCCGGATCCTTGATAGGTGTTGTACATCCGCGGACAATGAATCTTGCAGTAGTATTGATATTGTTGACTGTAAGGTGTCCTGCTTCTACACTATCACCTACATAAATGTCAGAATCAGTTTCTACATCGTTTAGCACAACACCATTACATCTGATCATAGTTGTTCCTTTTGGGAAATTTTCTGCTGTGTATTCGCCAGGTTCATCGATGTAATTCTTGATAAGGTTGTCCATAACGATAGAGAATTGTGCTCTTGTTATGTAATCGGTTGGTGTTAGATTGCCGTCTATGCCATCCCATCCACCGCGATATACCACACCGGCAACGTATGGAAGAGCCCAAGAAGCTATCTGATCCTTATCAGCGAAAGCATCAAGACATGAAATATCGTAAACTCTTTTTTCTATTGCTAGCTTATCCGCAGGAAGGTCTGCAGGAATTTCGTTTGGTCTTGGATAGTATTGATATTTCGGAATCAAGTCAAAAACCTGAGATAAAACTGTGAAACATTCTTGGAAAGTAATGTTATTATTTGGGTTCATCTGATTTTTGTCATCACCGGCAAAAGCACCCATTTCGTAAGCCTTTGCCATTGCAGAATAGAACCAATCGTCTTCGCTAACGTCAACAAATTTGGAGATATCTCCTTCCTTTGTTACCTTGCAGGCTTGTGAAATAATTACAGCCATTTCGCTTCTCTTGATGTTGTTGTCAGGGCGGACTGTGTTGTCCTCCGCATAACCTGATATAAGACCATTTTTTACTGCATTTTCTATGGCTGTTACTGCTCGAGGATCTGTTGGCATATCGGTAAAGTCTGCTGCTTGTGCAACAGGAGCAAAAGTAAGTGCCAAAGACAGGGCAAGTGCCGAAATTTTAATTTTGTTCATTTCTTTTTCTCCTTTCAAATACAAACTATTACTATTATATCACACAAAATTTGTAAAGTCCAGTAAATTAAAAAACATTTTCAAGAATTATTCATAAATTGTAAAAAAAACACATAATATTCAGCATAGGTATAATTTTTTATTGGGAGGAAAATCAAGTGGAGATTAAAAAACAGAGAATAAATCTTGCCGGAAATATATATGACGGTCAGATAAAAGCAGGTTGTCAAGGGAGTATAATTGTCCCGGACGTGAAACCGGACATACTGAAAATTCTGCAGGTGGATGCTGATGCATATCTGTGTGACAAAACTGTTGAGGCAGGGAAGGTAACGCTTTCAGGAAAGGTGAAGGTGACAGCTTTGTATCTGCCGGAGGAGGACAGTTCCCATCTTTGTGCATTATACGGAAGCTTTGATTTTTGTGAAGTAATAAAAAAGAGTGAATTTGAGCAAGGGATGAGCATCACCGCTTTTTGTGATGTGGAAAAAGTTACATATAAGCTGATTAACTCACGAAAACTGGGAATAGAGGCGCAGATTCTTATTAATGTGCAGGTGTCTTCCTCAAGTCCAGTTGAGTTTGTGGCAGATATTGAAGGAGAGGATGCTTGTTGTCTTTTGCAAAACGTAAAGGTTTCATCTCCTGCGCATTACACAGAACATAGCTTCAGACTGGAAGAGAGTTTTTCGCTACCGGTGGGAAAGTCGGAGGTAGGAGAAATCCTAAAAGGAAGTGTAATGATATTTGAAAAAGAGTACAAGGCAATTTCGGATAAAGTGGTAGTAAAAGGCAGAGGCGTAGCAAATATTCTCTACCTTGGCACTGGCGGTGAGGTTGAGTACTTTAGCGGAGAAATGCCTTTTACCGAAGTTGTGGATATGCCGGAAATTTTGGAGGATGCCGAATGTGACATAAGCTTTGAAGTAGGCGAAGCGGTATACGGTAATGACGGAGCATGTATAGAAGTCGGGTGTGATGTGATCTGCTGTGTAAAATCCCACTGTGAGCAGGAAATTTCCGCAGTATCGGACTGTTACTTTCTTGATTCTTGCGAGTCTTTGCACTATGCGGAATTTGATAATGAGGAGATAGTGTCAAGACCGGAGTTTTCAACCGTAATGAAGGAAATCATTACAAGAGAGGCAGGAATGGGAGACATATCCGGAGTGTATTCCGCTGTGGCAAAGCCGTATCTTGAAAATGTGACGGTAAACGGAGATAAAATTCAGGCACAGGGAAAAACTGTGATATATGTTTTGTACACAACAGATAATCCATCATCACCTGTGTGCAGTATGAAAAGCGAAGTACCGTTTTCTTATATAATAGATGCGGGATGTGAAGGCTGTGACATACTGCTGAAAGCAGAGTGCGAGCATATAAGCACAGTTATCTGTTCTGCCGATTCGGTGGAGGTAAGGTGTGGTATCCATATTAGCGGAAAATCTGTAAAGAAACAGAAAATACGCGTGATTTCGGATGCGGAAAAGGGTGAATGTATACCTAGGGAATGCGGAATATTGGTGTATTTTGCTCAAAAGGATGACAGAGTATGGGACATTGCGAAAAGGTATAGGGTAAAGGAAGAGGCTGTCAGCAGTTCAATAGATGGATGTGACATTTGTCAAGGAATGAAGCTCATTATTCCTGTTTCAAAGTAGTACTGGTATGATATAGCATGACCGTAGCGAAAGAGGTGATGTATTCTGATTTCGGCTACGGTCTTTTTGTGTTTGAAAAATTAAATAAATATTGTAAAAAATATTGTAATTTAAAACGAAATATTGTATAATAGGAATGTTAAATACAGTTTGTATTGTAAAATCGGGGAGTGTGTCCTGATTTAATATATAAAATTACAAAAGTGCACCGGATTTTCTTTTATAGGTGCAATGTAATATGAAGAAACTGAGGCGGTGAAGTATGCTTTTTAAAAATATAAGAGCAGATGTGGCGGCTGTTTTGGAAAGAGACCCTGCGGCAAGAAGCAAGGCAGAGGTTTTTTGGCTGTATCCCGGAGTGCAGGCTGTTATGTGGCACAGAGTTGCACATTTTTTCTATAATCACAACCACAAATTTATAGCAAGATGGATTTCCCAATGTACTAGATTCTGGACCGGAATAGAGATTCATCCCGGTGCTCAAATCGGCAGAGGATTATTTATAGATCACGGCATGGGAGTGGTTATTGGGGAAACTACCATCATTGGAGATAACTGTACCATATATCAGGGCGTGACTCTGGGCGGCACAGGAAAGGAAAAAGGGAAAAGACACCCTACCTTGGGGAATAATGTAATGGTAGGTTGCGGAGCAAAGGTTTTGGGACCGTTCACAGTAGGTGATAATTCAAAAATAGCGGCTGGTGCTGTGGTGCTTTCCGAAGTTCCGGCAGATTCTACCTGCGTGGGTGTACCCGCCAGAATTGTCAAGCGTGAAGGTATCAAAGTCGGTCAGGATCTTGACCAGATCACCATTCCGGATCCGATTTCTTCACAAATGTGCACACTTTCGGTTCATGTGGCTAACATAGAAAAGAAGCTTAAAGAGCTGGAAGAGGACAATGATTGATGTAATTTAAGCCGAGGCTTCGGCGGATTGGAGAATAAAATGAAAATATACAACAGTATGACAAGGGAAAAGCAGGAATTTATCCCGATTACCCCGGGTGAGGTTAAGATGTATTCCTGCGGACCAACAGTTTACGATTATTTCCACATAGGAAATGCCAGACCTTTCATAGTTTTTGACACTATGAGAAGATATCTGGAGTACA
>SVKH01000042.1 GCA_015068545.1 Oscillospiraceae bacterium | reverse complement strand
GGAACGTAGTTCCCTATAAAGTAAGAAAAGCAGCTTCGCTGCACCGCCTTCGGCGGAAGGTCGAAGCAATTTTGCTTTTCTTATGCCATGTGCATTTTTGAAAAGATAAAACTTTTCAAAAAAGTTGTACGGCAATATAATTATTTTTTGCTTTTTGGGAACGCAGTTTCCTAATAAAGTAAAAAACCGGTTATGGCAATACATAACCGACTTTTTGTCACATAGAATTCTTTTTGAAAAATTTTCTCATATATGAAAGAAGCAAGAGTCCAAGTATAGGGAAAACTGCTGTCATTATCATAGCAGTCTTAAAGCCGATTTGCTCAGGAGCCAGAGCTACCGCATTTCCAAAGTCGCTCGCCCATTGAGATATAGAAACCTTGTCGATAATAATACCCACAAGCTGCGGGCAAACGGAAGCTCCTAAATCTCCCCCTGCTGCCATTAGTGCATAAGCCGCCACGCCAATACCCGGTAGTTTTTCTTCCATCAAAATCAAAGTTCCCGGCCACAGCATAGCAGAGGATACCCCAAGTAAAGCACAGGCGAGGAGTGAAGATACTGCGTTTTTAGAAAGTCCGGCAATTATATACAGGAATATGGATACAAGCATACTGATTTGCAAAGTTTTTAATATATTTCTGCCATACTTCGCATATGCAGTTCTTGTGATAGCCAAAAGTCCGGCAAACATACACATACCAAGAATATCTCCCCAAACCTTTGGCATCTTAAGAGCATTTTCCATATAAACCGAAACCCATGTACACATAGTATTTTCGGTACACGAACCTAAGAAGATACACATAAAGCACAGTGCGATTGTTTTGCCTTGGTGCTTGAACTGTTTTGAACCTTCCCCATCATGACCAAATTCCATATCCGGAAGAGGTACTATTTTCAAAAACACTGCAGATATAATAGGCAAAACTGACCATAAAAGCATTAAATACATCCATGTGGTATTGCCCACAAATTTAAGATATAGTGTACTCAAAGCCACCGTGCCCACAACACCATAGCCATAAATTGAATGGAGAGCACTCATATCCCTGTCGGGGTTATCGGAAGGAATTGCCGCAATTGTAGGGCTTACCAAAACCTCCCCCAATCCTGCCGCAATGGAGAAAATGAATGTGCCAACCACAAAGGCTGCATAGGCATATTGCGGAAAGAAAAGCGGTACCAGAGAAAAGACTAACATACCGCAGGATGTAAAAAGAGGCATAACCCTTATTGTGCGATGGATGTTAAAGTATTTACCCCAAAAGCTAAAAATCAAATCTATACCAAGCTGTGTACAGAAGTTTACCACAACGAGAGTACCAAGCAGAGTATATGATATACCGTACATATCCTTAAATGTGGCAAACAGAATAGGTGGTAGGCTAAATACCGGTGCCATAGCAATATAGGTGAAGTAACACGCAAGCTTTGTCAATTTGTAATTTGGTTCTTTCATAGTCTTTTGTACCTCATGATAGTTTTACATTTAAAATTCATCATACACACGCTGGATAGATATAACGGAATTGGTATCGTCATCAATTTCGATAACACATCCGCAAAACTGTCCTTTTCCGCTTGCCACCTCAAATTTCTGTGGCATACCATCCGAGAATCTGCTTATTATAGTCTGTTTATCAAGCCCCAGTACAGATATTGCAGGGCCTGTCATTCCAAGGTCGGAAATATATGCTGTGCCCTTTGGCAGAATCTTATTATCCGCTGTCTGCACATGAGTGTGGGTTCCAAGGACAGCTGTAACTCTTCCGTCCAGGTAGTAGCCAAAGGCAATTTTTTCGCTGGTTGCTTCTGCATGGAAGTCCACAATAATAATGTCGGTTTTGGTTTTTAGTTTTTCAATTTCGGCATCACAGGCAAAAAATGGTGAGGACGCAACAGCCTGCATATATGTTCTGCCGATAGCGTTTATGACACCTACTTTTTTGCCGTTTTTTGCAGTAAGAATCATGCTGCCGCTACCGGGGACATCTCCTTCAAAATTCACCGGACGCACCAGATCATCGCTGTATTTCATAAGAGGAATAATATCAGGGCATCCCCATGTGTGATTGCCCATAGTAAATCCGTCAATACCCGCCTTTTTTAGTTCACCGTAAACGGACCTTGTCATACCTCTGCCGTGGGCGGCATTTTCGCCATTGGCGATAACCAGATCAAATTCGTCATAATGCTTATCCATATAGGAAAAGACAGCATCTCTGCCGACTCTTCCAAAAATATCTCCGATTACAAGAATCTTCATAAGTCAAAACCTTTCTTACACACTATATAGATTCAAAGTCCTGAAGGAAATAAAACCATTCCAAACGATTTTTAAAAGCCCTTAAAAAAGGAGATGCATCTTTACATCTCCTCTTTTTTTCATCATTTTGCGAAATCAACTGCGCGAGTTTCTCTGATAAGGCTGACCTTGATTTGTCCCGGATACTCAAGTTCAGATTCAATCTTTTTAACAATATCCTTAGCAACCAAAATCATGCTTTCGTCATTGATAACGTCAGGCTGGATCATAATTCTGATTTCGCGTCCTGCCTGAATTGCATATGAATTTTCTACACCCTTGAAATTATTGGCGATCTCTTCCAGCTTTTGCAGTCTCTTAATGTACGTTTCGATGTTTTCACGTCTTGCTCCCGGACGAGCTGCACTGATAGCGTCGGCAGCCTGAACAAGCTGCGCAACAAGAGTTTCAGCATCAACGTCACCATGATGGGCCATAATAGCGTGAATAACTTCTTTATTTTCTTTATACTTCTTGGCAATATCTGCACCGATAGTAACGTGAGAACCTTCGATTTCGTGGTCCACAGCCTTTCCTATGTCGTGTAGAAGACCGGCTCTTTTTGCTATGGTAACGTCAACGCCAAGCTCTCCTGCCATTATACCGGCAAGGTGAGAAACCTCGATAGAGTGTCTTAAAACATTTTGACCATAACTTGTTCTATAACGCAGGCGTCCAATAAGCTTAACAAGCTCAGGGTGAAGTCCGTGAACGCCTGTTTCAAACATAGCGTTTTCGCCTTCCTGCTTGATGGTATCTTCCACTTCCTTGCGTGATTTTTCTACCACTTCTTCTATACGAGCCGGATGGATACGTCCGTCTGTAATAAGCTTTTCAAGTGATATACGCGCAATCTCCCTGCGGATAGGGTCGAAGCTGGATAGTATAACAGCTTCTGGTGTATCGTCTATAATTAGGTCTACGCCGGTAAGTGTTTCCAGGGTACGGATATTACGGCCTTCTCGACCGATGATACGTCCCTTCATTTCGTCTGATGGCAGGGCAACAACCGAAACAGTTGTCTCTGCAACGTGGTCTGCTGCCACTTTCTGAATAGAGTTAGCAACGATGTTCTTTGCCTTTTTCTCGGCAGTTTCTTTTGCTTCTTGTTCAATTTCTTTAACCATTACAGCAGCTTCATGTCTTGCTTCTTGTTCAATGCCGCTGATTAGGATTTCTTTAGCCTCTTGTCGGGAAAGTCCTGATATTTTCTCAAGCTCCTCAACCTGCTTTTGCTTTAATTCATCAAGCTCGGCACTCTTGGCTTCGCAATCCTTTAATTTTTGATTCAAAGTGTGATCCTTTTTTTCTAATGCTTCACTCTTTTTATCAAGATTCTCTTCTTTTTGGTTAACTCTGTTTTCCTGAATAGATAATTCGCGTCTGCGGTCCTTAATTTCTGCGTCTAAAACCGCGCGTAACTTATGATTTTCCTCTTTCGCTTCCAGCATAACCTCACGGGCCTTTGCCTTAGCAGTTTTTTGAGCATCGTCTACAATTTTCTTTGCTTTTTCTTCGGCAGAACCAAGCTCTGCTTCGGCAATCTTCTTTCGGTATGATATGCCTGCCTTGAAAGAGACTGCATTTAAAGCTGCAAAAAGAACTGCAGCGACTATAAGTACGATTTCTAATGTATCTATCTTGTCCACCCCCTGTAAATTAAATTTGTAATATAAATCGGGGATGCTGAATATATGAAGTAATTTTATATAAACCTATAAACTATTATCAAAAATTCAACATTCCCAATAAATAGTTTAAAGAAATAACAAGCATACACTCATTTTATCTTATAATTTCCTCTGTGTCAAGAGAATTGTAAAAAGTAACAGGAAAAAAATATTCCCGTAATATTTTTTTTGTAATTGAATAGAAATAAGTAAAATATTGTGCAATTTTACCAAAAAAAGTAAATTAAATCTACACTTTTAGTATTTACTGCATAAAATCATTGTGATATAATAGAATAATAAGACTACGGGAGGTTACGACAATGCCTGAGATTATAGAAAAGGACTGGGCAGGCATAAAGGAGTTCCAATTATACCTGTATAACGAAGGAACAAACTTTCAAGCATACGAAATGCTCGGTCCTCATAAAATAAATAATAAATGGAGATTTGCCGTCTGGGCACCAAATGCAACTGCTGTTGCGTTAGCTGGAGACTTCAATTCATGGCAAGGATATGATCATCATCTTGAAAAAATCGGAACCACAGGCGTGTGGTATGGAGTTTTTGACGATGTAGCAGAAGGGACTGTGTACAAATACTCAATTACCGACAAGTACGGAAATATGGTTTTGAAGGCAGATCCTGTTGCGTTTTTTGCAGAGCTAAGGCCAAATACCGCATCTATAGTACATGATATACCAAAATTTAAATGGGGCGATTCAAAATGGCTTAAAAACCGTGAAAAAAACCCTGTTTATGATAAACCGATGAATATATACGAGGTTCATGCCGGCTCATGGAAAACGCATCCTGACGGAAGTGCATACACCTATCGGGAGCTGGCGGATGAGCTTTGCGAATATGTTAAAGAAATGGGTTATACTCACATTGAGCTTATGCCTCTTACCGAATTTCCATTTGATGGTTCATGGGGGTATCAGGTAACAGGATACTTTGCCGCTACGTCCAGATTTGGTACACCGGAGGATTTGATGTATCTGGTGGACAAGTGTCACAAAAAAGGTGTGGGAGTTATAATGGACTGGGTTCCGGCGCATTTCCCAAGAGATCTTCACGGACTTTTCCGTTTTGATGGTGATGCTTGCTATGAGTATGCCGACTCAAGAATGGGAGAACACAAAGACTGGGGTACTATGGTTTTTGACTATTCCAAAAGCGAAGTTGTCTCGTTCTTACTATCATCAGCATATTTTTGGGTAAAGGAGTTCCATTTTGACGGGCTCAGAGTAGATGCTGTATCCTCCATGCTATATCGGGATTACAGCAGAAATCACGGTGAGTGGATTCCTAATATATATGGCGGAAATGAAAATATAGAAGCCATTGAGTTTTTAAGAACTCTAAACAAAACCATGTTTGCTAAGTTCCCCAATATCCTTATGATAGCAGAGGAATCAACTGCATGGGGAATGGTGACAGGGCCCTGCGATAAGGGTGGTTTGGGATTTAACTATAAATGGAATATGGGCTGGATGAATGATACACTGCGGTACGTTTCTATGGATCCGTACTTCAGAAAGGACAATCATAACCTGCTCACCTTCCTTATGTGCTATGCGTACTCCGAGAATTTTATCCTACCCCTTTCTCATGATGAAGTGGTGCATGGCAAGCGTTCTCTTGTGGACAAAATGTACGGAACATACGACGAAAAATTTGCGACTTACCGTGCATTATTGGCGTATTATTTATCCCTACCGGGTAAAAAGATGATGTTTATGGGCGGAGAGCTTGCACAGTTTATTGAGTGGCGCTACGAAGAAGGACTGGAGTGGCATCTTCTCGAGATAGATAAGCATAAGAAATTCCACGATTACGTCAAGGCGCTAAACTGCTTTTACCTAGAAAACTCACCTTTGTGGGAAAATGACCAAAACTGGGACGGTTTTGAATGGGTAAACGAGCAGGACAGAGAAAATTCCGTTATTTCTTATAAGAGAATAGATAAAAAGGGAAATGAGATCCTTGTTGTAGTCAACTACACTCCGGTAGACAGAGAAAAATACATTTTGCCAATGAAGGATAAGGCGGAATATGAGGTTATTATAAACTCTGATTGGAAAAAGTATGGAGGAAACACCTCTACAAGGTCAAAAAAATATAAGACAGTGAAGGATAAAAACAAAAATAACCTGCTAAAAATTGACATTAAAGGATTATCAGCAATATATTTAAGAAAATGCGAAAGGGAGATGTAAAAAAATGAATGGAAAAGATTGTGTAGCGATGATTTTGGCAGGAGGCCAGGGTAGCAGACTTGGCGCTCTTACCAAAAATGTCGCAAAACCGGCTGTACCTTTTGGAGGGAAATACAGAATAATAGATTTTCCACTATCAAACTGTGTGCATTCAGGGATAGATACTGTGGGTGTTCTTACCCAGTACCAACCTCTTGAACTGAATACATACATCGGAAATGGAAGTCCATGGGATTTGGACCGAAATCACGGTGGTGTATATGTATTACCTCCATATCAAAGTGCTCAGGCAGGAGAATGGTATAAGGGAACGGCTAACGCTATTTATCAGAATTTAAGCTTTTTGGACAGATTCGCACCAAGCAATGTGTTGATTTTGTCCGGAGACCATATTTATAAAATGCCTTACGGCGAAATGTTGGAGGTTCATAAAGAATCTGAGGCTGCTATTACTATTGCGGTTATGCCGGTTCCATGGGAAGAGGCAAGCAGATTTGGTATTATGAACGTTGACGAGAACGGACTTATAGTAGAATTTGAAGAAAAACCGGCAAATCCTAAGAGCAATCTAGCATCCATGGGCATCTACATTTTCAATTACGATATTTTGAAAAAGTATCTTGTTGATGATGAAAGGAATTCGGAATCTTCCAACGACTTCGGTAAAAATATTATTCCGGAAATGCTTAAAAACGGTGAGAAAATGGTAAGCTACCGTTTTGAAGGGTACTGGAAGGACGTAGGAACTGTACAAAGTCTATGGGAAGCTAACATGGACATTATAGATAACCCGCCAAAATTCGATATAACAGACGAAAAATGGAGCATCTATTCTCGAAATACAGCCCTTGCTGCTCAGTATATCGGAAAGAATGCGGAGATAAAGGGTAGTACCGTAACCCAAGGCTGTATTATTTGCGGAAACGTAGAGCACTCTGTTATTTTCTCGAATGTTAAAGTGGGCGAAGGCTCTCAGGTTATAGACTCGGTGGTTATGCCTGGGGTTCAGATTGGTGAAAATGTTACTGTAAGAAACGCAGTTATTGGCTCAGGAGCTATTATAGAAGATAATGCTGTGATTGGCGTAAATGAAGATCCTGGCAGCAAATATCTGTCCTCTATGTGCACAGGCGGCTTGGTTCTTATTGAAGGCGGAGCTACCGTTAAAGCAGGAACAGATATTCCAAAAGGTTCAATGATTGAGGTAGAATAAGAAAGGAGCGTGAGTATTATGATAGACACAATGGGTATAATTATTGCAAGTGATATAAACATTCCTCCGCTTACCGACTTCCGCAGCGCGTCGGCACTTCCTATTGCGGGCGGCTACCGAATCATAGATTTTGTTTTGTCGGGAATGGCGAATGCAGGAATAAAAAATGTTGGTGTTGCCACAAAGGCAAACTACTCATCCCTTATGGACCATATCAAATCAGGTTCTCCATGGGATTTAAAAAGAAAAAAACGAGGACTTAATATCCTTCCTCCTAACATTGGTAACAAGAACTATTTTGAAACCATAAGAGGAGATCTGGATATTCTCTACGGTATCAAGGAGTACATCAGACGTAGTCAAGAAACCTATGTCATCCTGTCTTTAGGTAACAGTATTTACAATATCGATTTCAAAAAGGTGGTTAAGGCTCACATAAAAAATCAGGCAGACGTTACCATCATCTACAAGGAAATGAAGGACGTGGAACAGAAGCAGCTTTCCAGATACACACTTTTAGAGGTGGATGAAGAAAGCAAGGTGACCGATATAGAGGTTCGTCCGTATTATCCTAAGACAAATAATGCGTCCATGGACCTGTTCGTAATGGAAAAAGCACTTTTAGAGAGCATAATAGACGAATGCTACGCAAAAGGAAATCACAACTTTATAAAGGATGCTATTGCAAAGAAGATGGAAGGTCTGAGAGTTTTCGGGTATGAGCACGAAGGCTATACCGACAAAATTGATAGCATGAAATCCTACTACGATAACAACATGGCGTTCTTGTCCCACGACGTTCGTGACGAGATGCTTCATTCCTTACCTGTATATACTAAAAACAGAGACTTACCACCAAGTAAGTACGGTGAGAATGCGAAGGTGCAAAACTCATACATTGCAGATGGCTGTGTTATAGATGGTACAGTAATCAACAGCGTTATCTCCGGTAAGGTGCATATCAAAAAGGGTGCTATGGTAAAAAACTGTATCATCATGCAGGGCGCTACCGTTGGCGAAAACGTATGTATAGAATATGTGGTAATGGATAAAGAGGTAGAAATCTCCGACGGCAAGAAAATTATTGGTCAGGAAAGCTATCCGTTGCCGGTATCCAAAGGAAGTATTATATAAATATTTAAATATGCTGCAGGATATGCAACTACGGAATTTCCGCAAAGGAGTTAAAATATCCCGAAAAACACCCGAAGATGTACATCAGTACTCCAAGGGTGTTTTGATTTTGTAATGGTGTATCAGTCATTAACACCAACACCTAAGAAATCAGAAAAATTGTTCAGAACGGATAAAGGGGACCCAACAGCGTGCGTTGATACTACGTGGTTCTTTGACTTTATGATGGGGCAGCCTTTGTTAATACCCACTCCCAACCTAAGGGATTGGAAAAATTGTCCTGAATAAACGAAAAACACCCGACGGCATACATTGGTACTCCGAGGGTGTTTTGAGTTTATAACGAAGTGGTCAGGGCAATTTTAACATCCCTTATTATATGTGAGCGATTCCTATGCCCGTAATCTTTGCGTATGGACCTTCGTTGGCAAAAGGTGTTTCCTTTTCCCAATGCCATAGACGAGGCTCTTCCAACTCTTCAATTTTATCAATTTTGCCTGCTAGATAATCCTCGATTCTTGCAGCAGCGCGCTTGATTCTTGTTTCAACACCTGATAGTCTTACATCAAACTGCTCAAAACCAAAAGCCTTATTGTTTTTATACCAGATGTCTGCCGCCATTTCATGAAGCTTTGCAACAGCATCACTGGTATCATTAAGCTCAGGAATTATAGCAGCAAGCTTATCCTTATCGCCCTTTTGGTATGCGTCAAGAATATCGTGTCCCAAATTACACTTTTTATATAAAACGGTTACAAACTGCTTCTGATACTCGATGAGGTAATCAAGATCGCCTTGAGATTTAACATTGTCAAACTTATTTAAAATTTTGCTGTAATGTGCCTTCAAATCAAGAAGAGAATGGTTCTTTTCGAGCATTCCGCACAAAACATCCTTATAAAACACTTGTTTTGAGATCATTGCCTCGTACAGTACATCCGGACGGTCAAATGCGTCAATATCAAATACCTCAAAGGCTTCTTTATCATATCCTGTACAGATTTTGAACATTTCAGCAAGATGTTCGTCAGACACATCCTCAAAATAGTTGAACTCTCCGTAAAGCTGCATTCCCAAAAGTGCGGTAAGTACGCTGGTTTCCGCACCGTCATCTCCCCACATAGTTGCCCATACGTCCTTTACGTTGTTTTTTCTGCAGGCAGAAAGCGCAACCTTGGTGGTCTGGAATGTCTTTTCGTAGTGTGGAGAAAGTCCGTTCCATGTCCAGATTCCTCCGGCAAAAATTACATTTCTCTGCATATCCTGATGCGCCTTTATCATGTGTTCGCAGATTTTTTCGTCTATATTATAGTAATCCCAATAAACCACCGAAAGCTCTTTTGGAATCATGTCGGATATATTTTCCGGCATTTTAGCATCCATATCATAGTACTCACCTGTAGTTGAACCAAGACGGAAGAACATATCGCTCCACATCATTGGCTTGAAGTTGTACTTATCGGTGATTTCAATAACTCGTTCAAGATGCTCGGAAAGAAGCTGGAAGCGGTCTCTGTATCCGTGCTTTGTAAGATACTCGCCACGTCCAACATAATGTGCTTCGTCCATACCAATATGGATTTTATTGGTATTGTAGCATTCTCTTGCTGTTTTAATCATTTCCTCAATAAATTCGTAGGTTTTTTCCTCACCTATCAAAAGGATATCCGCAGTATCACGCATACCGTTGGCATAGTGCCATCTTAGTGTTTTTTCAAGATGCGCCAAGGTCTGGATACATGGAATAAATTCTATACCAAATTCCTCGCCGTATGCCACGATCTCCTTAATTTCTTCCTTTGTGTACGCGCCACGCATATATCCAAAATGCGGATACTTGTCCATTTTAAAGGTATCCTCGGTGTATAGCATTACTGTATTTAAGCCCATTTTTGCCAGATTTTGCACTATGTACTTAACCGTATCTACCTTTAACACTGCATTTCTAGAAACGTCCAGCATCACTCCGCAGGAGTCAAATTTCTTTTCCTGAACAACACAAAAGCCTTTTTCTCCCTTTTTGATTTTATCAACAAGTATGGCAAGACCACGGAAAAACTCTACCTTTTCTCCATACTTGATTTCGTATTGTCCGTTCTCTTCGCTTACTACAAGCTTTTCGCTACCGGATGTAACTGTCACATCTCCCAAAAGTCCTTCGCAGATGCCCAATTGGTTTATGCCATATTCCAATTCGGCAACATTTCCACTAAATTTCATGTTCTTCCCTCCTACATTTTATTATTGTGCAAAATTTATTTATATTTGTTGATTTTTTATTTTTATCATATTTGAGTGTATCCACCCATTTTCAACCAAATTATATCATAATTCTATTCCTTTTGCAACATTAAAATAACAGCCTTAAAAGACCGTTATTTTAACTATTCTAACCACATAATAAGCTCCATCAGGTGTTTAGCACAGATTGCCAGTTCATTTCGTGTATTTTCATTTTTATATACATCAAGGAACGGTCTTTTATCTGTCCAATGTATAATGTTTGACATACGAATATCATTACCCGCTTTTACCTCAGCATTTCGGTTTGCGGTATTATCCCAGTCTGTGGTAATAAGTCCTTCATAGCCCCATTCTCCGCGCAGAATACCTGTGATAAGCTCGGCATTTTCCGAGGTATGGATACTGTTTAATACGTTATACGAGGTCATCAGCAACTTTGGCTTTGATTCCTTTACGCATATTTCAAATCCCTTAAGGTAGATTTCGCGAAGTGCTCTTTCTGATACGATAGAATCAGATTCTTCACGGTTGGTTTCCTTATTATTGCAGGCAAAATGCTT
>SVKH01000041.1 GCA_015068545.1 Oscillospiraceae bacterium | reverse complement strand
AAGAGCCTCGGTAGGTTCAACTCCCTTAGGCAGAATTACACGATAGCTGAAAATAGGCTCTGCCGTCAAAGAAGCAGCATTTTTTTCAAAACCTAAGCCTTGGCCGGCACTTGTCAGCTTTGGTCCCGTCACTGCACACACACTTCCAGAGAAAACCTCATCCGCCGTAGTGTACTTATCTCCGGAGTATATCCTGATTTCATTAATCTTTTCAAGATTTTCCGGTGTAGATTCTATCATGCTTTTAACCTTAAGACTACCACCGGTAATCTTCATAAATGTAAGTCTTCCGCCCTTGGGATCCTGATTGATTTTGAAAATTTTTGCACCAAACTCACTCATAGCATCACACTCAACAGTAAGTTGGTCAAACGCTGTTAAAAACTGCGCCACACCATCCATTTTAAGAGCAGAGCCTGAAAAACAAGGAAAGACATTTCTGCTTTTGATAGCACGACACACTGTATCTTTTTTTAGCTCACCTGATAAAAATTCTTCCATTAAGTTTTCATCGCACATAGCAAGATTTTCATTAAGAACGTCCTTTTCATCTGAAAAATCCACAAAATTATCGCCAAATTCATGCTTAAGCTCATTTATAATATTTGTCTTGTCACTACCTGCTAAATCCAACTTGTTAATAAAGACAAATACGGGAACATTATACTTTTTCAGCATGTCCCAAAGCGTATTTGTATGACTTTGCACTCCTTCTGTTCCACTTATAACCAGAATTGCATAATCCAGTACACTAAGTGTACGTTCTGCTTCAGCAAAAAAGTCGACGTGCCCCGGTGTGTCCAAAAGAGTAATCACCGTTTCATCCAAGCTAATAATAGCTTGCTTTGAAAAAATGGTAATTCCTCTTTTTTTCTCTATTTCGTCTGTATCCAAAAAGGTATCTTTAGCATCCACTCTGCCAAGCTTTCTGATTTCTCCTGCCGCATATAGAAGGCCTTCTGATAGTGTGGTTTTACCCGCATCAACGTGTGCTAAAATACCAACAGCAATTCGCTTCATAGTTCCTCCGAATAGTCCTGAGTAATTGTTGTTTTGTTTTTACATAAACAATCCTAGTTTATATTATAACTCTATTTTACGATTTGGACAATATGTTTTTGGAAGATTTCTTTTTATAAGGTATATCTTTACCTAGAAAACTCTAAAAAAATTGAACATACAAAAGAGACTGCAACAAAACACTTAGTTTTGTTACAGCCTCTTAATAAGGCTATTTATAAATAGTTACGATACTAAAATACTTATTTTGTGATTATCACAGTTTTTGTATCAGCGTCCCATTCAACCGTTGCACCGTAGCTTTCCGAAACGGCTCTTACCGGTACTAAAGTTCTGTCATTTACTATCTGAGCAGGAACATCTATTTCCTTAGTTTCGCCATCAACTGTAATATCTTTATTGCCAATTTGCATAGAAACTGTACTATCACCCAGCTTTGAAATTACAGTCTTTGTAGCATCATCCCACTCAACCTCAGCTCCTAAGGCTTCAAAAATAGCTCTTACAGGGACTAGGGTTCTGTCCTCAATGATAACAGGAGGAACGTCCGATGTAACTTTTTCTCCATTTACAAGGATCTTGATTTCGTCATTGTTTTCTGAGAAGTTAAGTAGTGGCATCATAACAAACTGATTAACATCTTTGCTAAGCCCTATTCCACTACCGTACTCAATCCATCCACGTCTTCCATCACCGTCGTTATCATTGATTAGTGCAGAAAATCCTAGCACACCGCCAACTTCCGGAGTAAATTCATATCCGAACAGATCTTTCCAAGTTGCCTTTAGCTCGTATATGGTATCTATACCGTCTTTCTGGATAGCAATATCAAATCCATTACCAATTTCAATTTCGCCAACTTCAGTTAAATCCTTCTGAGTAATAAAGCGGTACGCCGCCGGCTTTCCATCCAGTAATGCCATGCCTATTTCCTCGTACTTGTCCCCTGCTGTACCTTTTATAAGTGCATTTTCGGTATCGTGATAAATTCCAAATTGTACACTATCACCTCTCCACAAAGCTATTGTAGGAGTTTCAGGGCAGAAAACCTCGTCGGTTACTACCGCGTACATATAGAAGTATTCTTCGTCCCAAAGTATGGAGAAATCTGCAGACAGGTCTCTTTCGCCTTTCCAACCTTCAATCATAACGATTTTAGACACATCGTCACAGGTCATTACGACACCGTTTTCCCATGCCTTTTCGTCAATTTTTCCGTCTATTGTAATCTCACTATCAGCATATCCGGCATATGCAAGACCCTTGAATCGTGATTCGTAAGAATACTTTGCACCATCTTCTGCTATAATATCATACTTGAATGCAAGTCCTATACTCTCAGGAGGGAATTTTGGACATTCAAACTCTATCACACTCTCACTCATTCCATCCACGGTAATGTCAAATGCCTCCATAGCCGCAAATTGCTCAGGATATGTAAACTTTATCTTTCCTTTAAACTGCTTTTTGGCAAGCATATTTGATACCTTGATGCGTGCATTCCACTTATTTACATCCAGAGTATCTGGCATAAATGTTTCCATGGTAGAACTAATTGGAGAAGCAAATTCACATTCCTGGTAATCCTTGCCGCCTGCTATATCAAGAAGTACCTGTGGCACATAGAATCTATCCTTTGCAAGAACTGTAACCTGACCATCAAGATCAGCCACTTCATCATTTACATAAGCATAGGAAGCATTACGTTTTACCGCAACAGGATAATCATTGAAACTGAAAAGACCAAGCTTTTCATCGTATGTACCCATATCGGTAACATCAATAAACAGATTCTTTGTTACATCTTCAAGCTTTACGCCCATAAGGTCTGCAAGATACGGTGCAATTACAGTGTTATCAACAACATTTTCTTCAAATGCCTTTTCTGTACCAATATCTTTTCCTGAAATACCATCAGGATATTCTATTCCCTCAGGTACATACATAAACATTCCACCGTGTCTTGCAGTATGACCTGTGGTTTCCCAGCTAACATCTGATGGCTCTACACCTTTTTTTAGGCTTTCCACTGCATCATCTAACTTTTCCGGTAAAATCATTCCGCCTGTATCATGGTCAGGAACAACTACTACTAATGTATCTTCTCTTCCCTCTGCGTAATTTAGTGCTACCTTGCAAGCCTCATCAAATGCAAGGAACTCACCTACCATCGCACGAACATTATTGGTATGTCCACCACCGTCAACCTGACTTCCTTCTACCATAAGGAAAAAGCCTTCGTCATTGCCATCATCCAGTGCTGTTATTGCTGCTTTTGTCAACTCGGCAAGATTTGGTTTTTCAGAATCATTTTCAATATCATACGGAAGAGTTCCATCTACAACATTACCCCAAACCTTGTCCCCCGGCTTTATTGCCTCTAGGTCTTCTCTTGTTTCGATAATGTCATATCCTCGAATTTCTGCCTCAGAAATATCACCCCATTTTGCAGCGCCAAATCCGCTTGAAAGCACAACTTCAAGGCCTTGATTTACCATCTGCTCAGACATTGGAGCATAGTTTCCACGATCCTTTTCATGGGCAGCAAAAGCCGCAGGAGTTGCATTTGCCCACTCGCAAGTGGTTACCAATCCTACGTTTTTTCCTACATATTGTGCTGCCTCCAAGATATTTGCCTGAGGAATCTTATCCGGAGTCATACCAATATACCCGTTATTTGTCTTATATCCGGATGAAAGAGCTGTACCCGCAGCAGCAGAATCTGTTACTTCTGCGTTTGCACTATGAGTTGTGATAGCTCCTACTAGGTACTGCTTCAGATACATCTCACTTTGCTCTGTTACAGTTGAATTGGGATAAACATTCCTGTCCCATCCGCCTGCCTGTTTTAATGCGTCCGCAAGATTAAACGGACTCATTCCGCCGCCATCAGGTATCATATAAATGATGTTCTTAATCTCGCCAGATGCTTTGTCTGCCGCTAGCACAGGGCTAACGCAGGATACCGCCATCATAAGACTTACAATTCCCGACAAAATTTTCTTTTTCATACTTTCCTCTCCTTTTGTGATTTATATACATTATATATTGATCATTTTCCTCATATCTAATCAATAATATATGTTCATGATTTATTATGATTATAACACTATATCACTTCCAATACTCAACATCTATCGTTTGATTTCGTTAGTGCTTGTTTTGAGATATCGAGTTACAAAATTAATAACTTTTTATAAAGTGTTGCACCAAAATTGCACCAATACACAGTTCTTATTAGTAAATTGAAATTTATTTTATCGTATTAATTTCATTTTGTAGATTTTCTAAAAATCTGCCAGCATGAGCACCATCCATTTGCGTGTGGTGAAATTGAAAAGAAATTGGTAGGTAATACTTAAATGCTTTCTTGCGATATTTTCCCCAGATAATAAACGGATTGTTGAAAATACCACTATTCATACCAACAGCACCATCAATTTCTGTATTAACAATGGCTGATGTACCAATTACCATACTGTCAGTTGATAAATCTCTGTCCTGACAATTTTCAGCAACTTCGGCTGTGTATTTCAAGTATTCTTGATTAAATATATCTAAATTATCTGTATATAGAATATCACAAGAACTTACTTCATCGTTCTTATTTTTTACAATCGTATTAACCGCAATTGTATCATATTGTATCAATTTTTCACCAACAGGAAGAATATAAAACTCCTTTACTCCAACGGCTGCTTTCCCGATACAATAATCAAGTAGCATATTAAACTTCAAATGTCTTTTTTTAGATACTCTTATGAGATTTGTAACGTTTAGTTTTTTGAAAAAAGTAACCATTGGGTTTGGTGCTTTCATCCAAAAATCATATGCGGTAGCTCTTGTGGTATCTTGTGGATTAATTTCTATCGCCATTGTTACCTCCGTTATAGTTAAGTTTTCTTATTCATTATATCATATAAAACTCAAAATGGCAATAAAAAAGCACTGTCTTTATTGATAGTGCTAAAAACTTTAAATCAAGTCATATTCAATAGCCCGTGCAACTTTTGCCTTATACTCTTCAAAAATGTGTGAATAAAAGTCCAAAAAGAAAATCCCAGAAACTGTGTGTTTCCGGGATTTGCAGTAGATAATAATTATCTCTTTGAGAACTGTGGTGCACGACGAGCAGCCTTCAAGCCGTACTTCTTTCTTTCCTTCATTCTTGAGTCTCTTGTCAAGAAACCTGCTTGCTTTAGAGTTGCTCTGTAAGCGTCTGTATCAACTTCAAGCAATGCTCTTGCGATACCGTGACGGATAGCACCAGCTTGACCAGTGAATCCACCGCCTTCTACTGTTGCAATAACGTCAAACTTGCTGATTGTAGATGTCAATACCATTGGCTGACGTACAATAACCTTTAGTGTATCAAGACCAAAATAGTCGTCAATATCTCTTTTATTGATTGTGATTTTACCGTTGCCAGGAACCAATCTTACTCTTGCAACAGATGATTTTCTTCTGCCTGTTCCGCAGTACTGTTCTTTAGCCATGTTCAAAATCCTCCTTACTTAATCTCTTGTGTCCAAGCTACCGGTTGTTGTGCTTGCTGGTCATGCTCTGCACCCTTATAAACACGAAGTCTTGTAAGAGCCTTTCTGCCGATTGTGTTGTTTGGAAGCATTCCCTTTACAGCATACATCATAGCCTTTTCAGGATTTTCTGCCATAAGCTTGTTGTAGTGGATTTCCTTGATTCCGCCTACCCAACCTGTGTGGTAGTAACGAACCTTTTGGTTAATCTTGTTTCCGGTTAGTACTGCCTTTTCTGCATTGATTACGATAACGTGGTCGCCGCAATCAACGTTTGGTGTGAATGTTGGCAAGTGCTTGCCTCTTAAAATGCTTGCTACTGTAGAAGCTACTCTTCCAAGTGGCTTATCAGCAGCATCAATGATATACCATTTTCTTTCGATCTCTTGTGGTTTTGCCATATAGCTACTCATTGATTTTACCTCCTTAATTATAACGATTAAATCTAATGTTGTGACATTTAGCACGCCACAACCCAACGTGTAACATTCTACAATATTTTCCTTTTAAAGTCAAGAGTTTTTTTCAAGAAATTTAAAATACAAATTTAATACTTTGATTTTCTTCGTTTTTCTTTAATTATCTCTCGTTTTCTCAATCACCATTTCAAAATTTGTTCAAAAATTTCTGCCGGTTTATCCGCAATATAGTCAGCCTTAGCACTAATAAGCTCCTCTTTTTCTCTGAATCCCCATGATACTCCAACGGTTTTCATACCGGCATTTTTTCCGGTATTTATGTCCACATTTGTATCTCCAATAAATACTGTTTCCTCAGGAGATATACCATATTTTTCGCAAATCATAAGGGCAGTCTGAGGGTCCGGTTTGATTTTATTCTGTGGCAAATGCCCAAAAACTACGGAAAACACTTCACCAAAGAACAGCTTTACCACGTCCTGCACAACATTATCAGGCTTATTTGATAAAACAGCTAGTCCTATTCCCTTACTGTTTAAATCAGCTAAAAGCTCTGGTATTCCGTCATAGGGTGCAGTTTTGTACAACGGATTATTTTCGTATGCCATATCATAGGATTTTGCTACCTTTAGGAAATTTTCTTCACTATCATTACCTGATTCGTTTAGCATTCTGTGAATAAGCAAGTCCCTTCCATCGCCAACCAGCTTTTTATATCTTTCCATTTCTATTTCCAGAAAACCATTTTCCTTTAATGCTGTATTCCCGAAATGCGATATGGCAGGCAAAGTATTTGTTAAAGTTCCGTCTAAATCAAAAATACACAGTTTTATCATAAATATTCTCCAAATTCAAAAATATCTTTCGTATATTGTAGCCAAACTGCACGATTTTGTCAAGAAAAATTCAATATCGCTTGCAATTTCACGACAATCAATGTATAATATGTATAAATATACATTATGGTAAGGAGTATTTTTGTGAAAAGAATTGCTGTAATCCCTAATTATACAAAAGATCCTGATAAAAAATACACCAAGCTTCTGTGCCAATTTCTTCAAGGCAAAGCCAAAGTTGTTATGAATCCCGAATACCGCGCAGAAGGCATTTTAGCAGAATATCAGGTCGATATATATACCGAAACAGATGCTGTAATCGTTCTGGGCGGTGACGGTTCTATGCTGCAAGCCGCAGAACCATGCGGAAAAAATAAAATTCCCGTTATGGGTATAAATTTGGGCAAGGTTGGGTTTATGACGGAGGTTGAAGTCTGCGACATGGAATCCGCTTGCTACAAACTACTATCCGGTGACTACGAATTGGAAAACAGAATGATGATGGATGTATGTGTTTCATCCAGCAGCGGAGAAGCTTCCTTCTTAGCATTAAATGATGCTGTCATCGGCAAAAAAGATGCCTGCATGATAGGAATGGAAATATACGCAAACAACGGTAAAATTAGCGAATATCTGGCAGATGGACTCATAATCTCCACACCAACAGGCTCTACGGGATACTCCCTATCGGCAGGTGGTCCGGTATCTGATCCGGTACTTGATCTTTACATTGCTACGCCTATATGTGCGCACACACTTTCCGCAAGACCAATGCTTCTTTCTCCTAAGAAAGATATAGAACTAAAACTGAACGAAAAAGGAAAAAACGAGGCCACACTTACAGTTGACGGCATAGATAAATGCACTATCACAAAAAATGACATAATCAAAATACAAAAATCTAAATATTCCTTGAAGTTAATAAAATTAGGAAAACAGTCATTTTATTACACGATGATGGCTAAACTGTAAACGAAAGACGAGGATATTACAATGAAGCAAAAAAGACATCATAAAATATTGAAAATTCTTGCAGAATCCGATATAAAGACACAGGAACAGCTTACTGACAAATTAAAAAGCAGCGGATTTATGGTTACTCAGGCTACAGTATCCCGTGATATTAAGGAACTGGGGTTAATTAAACTTCCGCTTGCTGACGGATCATACAAATACGCTGTCACAAAGGAAGAAAAAAACGACAGCAGAGACCATCTCACTATTTTTTCAAAATCAATTATTGCTATTCAAGCAGCTATGCACACAATAGTTATAAAGACTCATTCGGGTATGGCAAACGCGGTAGCGGCATCTCTTGATACCTTCATAGGACACGAGGTTGTTGGGACAATAGCCGGTGATGATACACTTCTAATCATTACCGAAAATCCTCAACGTGCCGAAGATATGGCAGAAAGATTACGACACACATTCAGTTGGAAGGAATAGGTTATGCTTATCAATTTAGATATAAAGAACATTGCTCTTATCGAGCAAATCAGTCTGGAAGCAGAAAAAGGAATGACTGTGCTTACCGGTGAAACCGGTGCCGGAAAGTCTATAATCATTGATGCAGTTAATCTGCTGATTGGTAGCAGAACTAACAAAGGACTTGTAAGATACGGCACAGACAAAGCTCGAGTTAGCGGGATATTTACTTCTAATAAGGAAGTAGAAAACATACTTTTTGAATTAGGCATCGATACCGAAGATGACATTATAATCAGTCGTGACATTACCTCTGATGGGAAAAGTGTCTGCCGAATTAACGGAGCTGTAACACCGCAAAGCACATTAAAAACTGTTGGTGAACACCTGATAAATATACACGGTCAACAGGATAATCAAGCTCTTTTGAACCCGTCAAAACACATAGATTTTTTAGACAGCTATGCAAAAACCGATTTGACAAATTATCAGCAGGTATATTCCCTGCTTTTAACTAAAAGGAAAGAACTTGCCGAGCTATCAAAAAATGAGGATGACAGAGTTTTTAAAATAGATTCCCTTTTATATCAGCTATCCGAAATCGGCGAAGCTCACCTTATTCCCGGAGAAAAAACCGAACTGAGTGCAGAAAAAAACATCCTAGTAAATGCAGAAAAAATAACACTAGCTATAAATGATGCAAGACAGTGCCTATATGAAGAAAGCTCAGCTTATGATCAATTATCAGCCTCTATCTCTTCTCTTGAAAGCATTGCAGGCTACGACACAAGCATTGATTCTATTTTAGAAAAATTGCGTGATGCACTGTATGCTGTGGAAGATGGAGTTCACGAACTGAGAAGAATTGCCGATAAGATAGAATATGACGAAAACAGACTTAATGAAATAGAGGAAAGACTGGACTTAATCTCAAAACTTGAGAAAAAATATGGCGGAAGCATAGAAGCTGTGCTTGAATACGAAAAAAATGCCGCACAAACTCTTGAACAACTTGAAAACGCGGACGAAAACATCGAAGCCTTAAAAAAAGAAATACAAAATCTAGAGAAAGAGCTTCAAAAAGAATCCGAAAAAATCACAGATTACCGAAAGAAGTATGCACTTATTCTGCAAAATGAAATAGAAAGCTCCCTAAAAGAGCTTGATATGCCAAATGTGAAATTTGCAGTTTCAATCACATCTTCTGAATATACCGCACAAGGAGCAGATACAGTAGAATTTATGATTTGCCCAAATGCTGGAGAACTTTTAAAACCACTTGCAGAAATTGCCTCAGGAGGAGAGCTTTCCAGAGTTATGCTTGCGATAAAGTCTATACTTGCAGATGGTGCTGATACATTGATTTTTGATGAAATTGACACCGGTGTTTCCGGTAATGCAGCATTAAAAATTGCAAAAAAACTCAAGAAGTTATCCGAAAAAAAGCAGGTTATTTGCATAAGTCATCAACCACAACTGGCTTCTGTTGCTGATAATCACATTAAAATAAAAAAGGTTCAAAAGGAGAACAGAACAGTAACAAACCTTTCTGTTTTATCTCATGATGAACGCATAAAGGAAATAGCACGAATCATAGACGGTGACGAATACACCGAAACAGCAATAGCTCACGCAAAAGAAATGCTAGGAATGCAGTAAAAGGAGTGATTATATGAGGGAAACAGGGACAGTACAAAGCGTATCTGGAAACTTTTGTAATGTGGTTGTCACCAGAAAATCCGCATGTGGTGATAATTGTGCAAATTGCAAAGGCGGATGCAGCCTAAAAAACCAGATATGTATTGCAAAAAATGATATAGGTGCTGCTCCCGGGGATAAAGTAGTTATCGAAATATCTACGGAAAAGGTACTTAAATCAGCATTTATGGTTTACATCCTCCCTATTATCGTTTTCTTTATAGTATACTTTGCTGTATCGAATTTTTCGCCGCTTGCACCATTTATAGCAGTAGGTGCTATGGCTTGTGTTTTTGTACTATTATTTTTCCATGATAAGCGCAGCAAATCGGAATTTATTTCAACAGTTTGCGAAATTTTGGAAAAATAGCTTGTATTTTTCTATTTTTTATGGTATAATAACTCATTATAATTCGTTAGGAGGAAATAACTATGGCATCAACTAAAACCCCAAAGCTTTTAACATATAAAGATAAACCAATATACAGAAAAGGCAACGTAATCTATTACGGGGACCTAAGTCAAGATCTTATCCTTGTTTTAGAAATAGCAGAAACAGAAGAAGTTAACGGCATTCCAGTTTCTAAAAAGGTAAAATTTCACATTCAGGACAACACAGGAGAGCTTGGAAAAGGCGTTAACTACCGTTCCGGAGAAAGAGAAAATCTATATAAAGCATTTGATATCGGTGCATGGTGGCTGAAGGATGCTCTTCAGGAATAACACGCGCTGTTGGATATTACACCAGTAATGTAACTTAAAATACTACTATTGCCTATTTGCAAAACTCGCAAATAGGCAATTCTTATTACCTCTCATTTTTTGTATTCAGCAGTATAAATAAAACAGTAAGCGGCTCAATTTGAGGTTTTACTGTTTTTGAATTAGTCCAAATGCCAAATTTATCAAAAAAAATAAATAAAATACTTGAATTTATCTATTCATTGTGTTATAATAATTTTCAGTCATCGGGATGTAGCGCAGTTTGGTAGTACTCCTTGGACACAGGGTATACTCTATCTGTTTTATACATCAGCTTAATATTGTTTTTAACCATTCATTTATTAAGATGAATGGACATTTCGGGAATTAGCGCAGTTTGGTAGCGCGCATCGTTCGGGACGATGAGGCCGCAGGTTCAAATCCTGTATTCCCGACCATATAAAAAAGGATTACTATTCGTATTTTTGAATAGCAATCCTTTTTTTCATAGTATCAATCACTATATTACATTAAGAAGATAATGCTTGAAACTCTAATCCGTTTTCAAACTGGTCTAAATTGATTTTGAAATTAACAGTTAATTCATACCCTTTCTTTACTGATATACTGTCTATAAGATGTGCAACTATGATTTGTTTTGTGGGAAAATCTGCATTTTCGTAAATGTCAGCCCATTTGATAATGTTGTTATATTCTTGCTCTATTTCATAACAATTTTTCTGTAACTCCGCAAAGTCTGTTTCACATTTCTGGACTTGTTCTAATAAAGACTCTGCTTCACTTTTCAATCTCGCTAGAATTTGAAGTAATTCTTTCACAGCATCATCAAATTGAGATGCACTTACAATCTTACGGGACATATTTATAATATAAGCCTGACATTCATTTACACCATTTACCTTTTTGTAAAGATACACAAACAGCATTGCACTATCCTTATCTTTAACAGGTATTTCAATGAATTCTCCGGCCTTGCCGAAATATTCATTTTTGTCGAGCTTAATCCTGATATCCACACCCTCATTATCTTCTATATTGGTGTTGATTTTAATGCGAAGTGTTT
>SVKH01000040.1 GCA_015068545.1 Oscillospiraceae bacterium | reverse complement strand
GCTGGAACCTGAGGTTAAGATTTTGGGAGAAGTGTAACGATAGAATGGTGAAAATACGGATGTAACGGGAGAGAAATGGTTCGAAAAATAGTTGTTTTTATTAAAAATGGGATTTTTTAAAACTAACTGAAAGAACATCTTCAAAATAGACTAAGGAATATGATTTTAGAAAAGGATTTAGGTAACTTTCTTTTTTAAGCAGGCTAAAGTTAAGGAACATTCCTTTTTAAACGGACTAGGGAATATGCTTTTTCAAATAAACTAAGGCTAGGAAATATGCCTTTTTAAATTCACTAAAATTGGTGATGGCATTTCCCAAACAGAAATAATCGGGACAGCATTATACGAGGGAGATAGTAATGTCTTTTACACAAAATATTAAAGCACAGCTTGCACGGATGGAAAATGACTGCGACTTTTGCGATATTGCAGAGCTTTCTTCCATCGTAAAGGTGTGCACAGCTTACCGTGACAGCGGTATACAGATTGTGACGGAAAACGAGGATGTTGCGGAACGGATATGCTCTCTTTTTTCGAGAGTTTTTTCGAAGGAAATAGGTTATATTAACCGCAACGGAACCTTTAAATTTGAAATAGAAGAAGATTTTTTTGCGGATGTAATGGCACTCAGGTTACTTCTTTTTAATCAGGAGGATGCCGAGATTACTCCATACGACTGTTGCCGCAGCGCCTATATAAGAGGAGCATTTTTGGGCGGTGGCTCAATTAGCAATCCCAAGGTCAGGTATCATATGGAGTTTGACGTGCGCTACGAAAGCTATGCCAATCAGCTAAGGGATATGTTTGGCGAAATTGGTATTGTGGCGAAGATTACCTGCCGAAAAGGTCGGTTTGTAGTTTATATTAAGGAATGTGAAGCTATTGCCGATGTGCTTGGGGTTATGGGAGATGTGAGTGACTCTATGGAAATTTACAATATCTCCATAGAAAAGGAGCTTAGAAACAGGTTAAACCGTCAGCAAAATTGCGAACTTGCAAATATAGACAGAGTGGCAAAAACCGCATCTTTGCAAATGGAATGTATTAAAAAGATTCAGAAATATATGGGATTTGACAATCTGCCGGAAACTTTAAAAGAGATGGCAGAGGTGAGAGTGAAGTATCCTGAGGATAGCCTGAAGGAATTAGGCGAAAGGTTAAATCCGCCTATTGGGAAATCGGGAGTTAATCACAGACTAAAGCGAATTATGGAAATTGCAGAAAAGTTATGAGGTAAGTTGCCATGAAGGGTTTTGCACATTTACATACTCATACCGAGTTCAGCCTTTTGGACGGAGCCACCGGCATAAAAAAGCTTGTGTCCCGAGTGAAAGAACTGGGCATGGAGCATTGCGCCATTACCGACCACGGCGTAATGTATGGAGTGGTGGATTTTTACAAAGCGGCAAAGGCTGAGGGAATAAAGCCGGTTATCGGATGCGAAGTTTATGTTGCTCCAAGGACTAGATTTGATAAGATGCACGAGTATGACTCAAAGTACAGTCATCTTATTTTGTTGTGCGAAAATCAGGAAGGATACAAAAATCTATCGTATATAGTAACCAAGGGATTTACCGAAGGTTTTTACTACAAACCGAGAATAGATTTTGATTTGCTGAAGGAGCATAGCAGCGGACTTATAGCTCTTTCCGCCTGCCTTGCCGGAGAGATACCCAAAAAGCTTCTTGCAGACGATTATGAAGGAGCAAAGGAGATAGGAAAAAGGTATGTGGAAGTTTTTGGGAAGGACAACTTCTTTATAGAGCTTCAGGACCACGGTATTCGAGAGCAAAAGAAGATAAATCCTAGCCTTATTAGACTGGCAGACGAGCTGGGAGTTGGACTTGTTGCTACTAATGACATTCACTATTGTCAGAAGAAGGATGCAAAGTATCAGGATATTCTGATGTGCATCCAAATGCAGAAAACTGTGGAAGATGACGATAGAATGTCTTTCCAGACAGAAGAATTTTACATCAAGTCACCGGAGGAAATGGAGACGCTGTTTTCCTATGTACCTCAGGCTCTTGAAAATACAGTAAAGATAGCCCAAAGGTGTAATGTGGAGTTTGATTTTGACACAAGACACCTGCCAAGCTATGATGTACCGGAGGGTATGACAGCAAGGGAGTATTTAGGAAAACTTTGCTATGACGGACTTGCCAGACGGTACGAAATGGTAACAGAGGAACTTACAAAAAGGCTGGACTACGAGCTTTCTGTAATAGAGAGCATGGGATTTGTGGATTATTTCCTTATAGTATGGGATTTTATCCACTATGCAAAAAGCAACGGCATACCTGTGGGCCCCGGCAGAGGCTCGGCAGCAGGCAGTATAGTTTCGTACACTCTTGGTATTACCGATATTGACCCTATAAAGTACAGCTTGATTTTTGAGCGATTTTTAAATCCGGAGCGTGTTTCCATGCCGGATATTGACGTGGATTTTGCTCCTGAGGGCAGACAGCAGGTAATAGACTATGTAGAGGAAAAGTACGGAAAGGACAATGTATCCCAGATTATCACCTTCGGAACTATGAAGGCAAAGCTTGCAGTGCGTGATGTGGGCAGAGCGTTAAACATTCCTTACGGTGAAGTGGATAAGGTAGCAAAGCTTATCCCAAATGACATAAAAATGACTATCGAAAAAGCCATGGAGGTATCTCCCGAGCTTAACGATCTTTACACAACAGACGATAGGATAAAGGAGCTTATTGATACATCCAAGGCTTTGGAGGGACTATCAAGGCATTCGGGAACTCATGCGGCAGGCGTGGTTATCTGCTCCGAGCCTGTGGTAAACTATATGCCACTTCAAACTAACGATAATGTGGTAACTACGCAGTTTGTAAAGGATACCGTGGAAGGCCTTGGGCTTTTAAAGATGGACTTTTTGGGACTGAGAAACCTTACCGTTATAGATAACGCCATTAAAATCATAGAAAAAAACAAAGGCGTGATAATAGATACAGACAAGCTGGATTATGGCTTGCCGGAGGTATATGAGCTGATTTCTTCGGGAAACACAGACGGTGTTTTCCAGATAGAAAGTCCGGGAATGAAATCCTTTATGCAGGAATTAAAGCCGGGAAATTTGGAAGATATTATTGCAGGAATTGCGTTGTATCGTCCGGGACCTATGGATTCTATTCCTAAATATATATACAATAAAAATCATCCAAAGGAAGTAACCTATAAGCATCCTATACTTGAAAATATTTTGGATGTCACATATGGTTGTATTGTATATCAGGAGCAGGTTTTAGAGATAGTAAAGAATATGGCAGGTTACTCTCTTGGAAGTGCGGATATGCTTCGTCGAGTTATCTCCAAAAAGAAGGCAGACCAGATGGAGATAGAACGCAGAAACTTCATCTACGGCAAGCAGGATGATGAAGGAAACTGGGTTATAGATGGGTGCATAAGGCGAGGAATTGACGAAAAAATTGCAATTGAGATTTTTGACGAAATAAACGAATTTGCAAACTACGCTTTTAACAAATCTCATGCGGCAGCATACGCGTTTATAACGTACCAGACTGCGTATCTTAAGACCTTCTATCCGGTGGAATACATGGCGTCTTTAATTTCCAGTGTGGAAGAAGTGGACAAGATAAATTCCTACCTATTGAATTGTAAGTCTATGGGAATAGAAAAGCTTCCTCCGGATATAAATAAAAGTGAGGACACATTTACTGTTGAGGGCAGAGGAATCCGTTTTGGACTTACTGCTGTCAAAAATGTAGGCAGAAGCTTTGTGCAGTCGGTGTGCAAGGAAAGAGAATTAAACGGTGAATTTAAAAGCTTTGCCGATTTTATACACAGAATGTCGGACAGAGAGATTAACAAAAGGGCTGTGGAAGGTCTTATAAAATGCGGTGCTTTTGACTCTTTGGGCGTGAAAAGAGCACAACTTGCCGAGGTTTATGAGAGTGCAATAGCAGGCGAGGTTGGAGCTAAAAAGACTAATATCTCCGGTCAGATGACCTTGTTTGGTGACGAAACTATGGGAGAAGGCTCCGAGATGGAATTGCCGAATATTGAGGAATATGACAAGAAAACTCTTCTTTCCTACGAAAAGGAAACCATGGGAATGTATTTTTCCGGACATCCTATGGAGGAATATCAGGAAAAAGCAGGAAAAATCAGTGCAGTAAATATGGGCGTAATTATGGCATCGGTGGAAAAGGATGAAGATGGAAATTTCGTAAGCTCAGCAGATGGCATAAAAGACGGTGATAAGGTAAAGGTATGCGGAATAATCACGTCAAGGAAAAACAAAATAACCAAAAACAATACCCAAATGGCTTTTTTAGGCTTGGAAGATATGTATGCCGGAGTAGAGGTTATAGTTTTTCCTAAAATTCTTGCCAGATATAATGCGCTGCTGCAGGAAGAAAACATAGTTGTGGTAGAAGGCAGACTCAGCATCCGTGAGGATGAAGAACCAAAAATCATCATGGATAATGCGGTTTCCATGTCGGCGGTAAAGGCAGAGGAAGCTCCGCAAAAGCCTGTGGATATAAAGGGAAAGCAAACCCTGTATGTAAGGATGGGAACCTATGATGAAGCAGTTATAAAAACAGCAATAAAGCTCTTGGGAGAGCAAAGAGGAGTAGTTCCTGTGTGCTTTTTCTGTGCGGATACAAAAAAAAGAATAGTTGCACCGGATAGGTACTGGATTTCGGATATGGAAGGCAGTATCAGGAGTTTGAGCGACATTTTTGGTGACGAAAATGTCAAATTAAGCTGATTTTTTAAATAAATGTCAAAAATTTGTCAAAAAAGTATTGAAATTTTTGAAAATATGGAGTACAATACTATTTTGATGGGGTGTTATGGCCCATTTCACATCTTGTCAGGTAACGGCCGTTTATATTATCGGCATATGGGAAACATAATTAAAACATGACGTTTGTCATAAGGGGAATTTAAAAGAATATGTGGACAATAGTTTATATGGCAAAAAGTCACGGTGATGTGGCTCTTTTAAAAAAAGGTTTGAAGGACAATAACATAATCTCTATCGTGAGAAAGACAGATGATTTTTACGAGGTACTTGTTCCTTCCTTGGAAGTGTGCTCTGCACATAGCGTGATTATTGATACAGAAATGTGACCAAAGAGAGGGTATAAAGATGGAAAATACAATTAGAAAAATAGGTATTCTTACCAGTGGAGGAGATGCTCCGGGTATGAACGCTGCCATCCGTGCAGTTGTTAGAACAGGAATATACAACGGTCTTGAAGTTTACGGAGTTAAAAAGGGCTACAATGGTCTGATTAACGGTGATATTGAGCGTATGGATGCAAGAAGCGTTGGCGAAATATTGCAAAAGGGCGGCACAATTCTTCAAACTGCAAGATGCCTTGAGTTCAAAACAGAAGAAGGTCAAAATAAGGCTGTTGAAGAAGCCAGAAAGTTAGGTCTTGACGGACTTATCGTTGTTGGCGGAGACGGCTCTTTCCGTGGTGCTCAGGCACTTTCAGCAAAAGGACTTCCTACTATTGCAATGCCTGGTACTATTGATAACGATATCAACTGTACCGAGTACACAATCGGTTATGACACTTGTCTTAACACTGTTATTTCTGCAGTGGATAAGCTTCGTGATACATCTTCCAGTCACTCAAGATGCTCTGTTGTTGAGGTTATGGGCAGAAATGCCGGATACATTGCGGTAGAAACAGCCATTGCCTGCGGTGCAGAGGTTGTTGTTGTGCCGGAAGTTGAGTTTGATATGGAAAAGGACGTTATAAATCCGGTAAAAGAAGGCGTTAATAGAGGTAAAAAGCACTGTATCGTAATTGTTGCAGAAGGTATCGGTGGAGCCACTGAAATGGCTAAAAAAATAGAAGAAGCTACCGGAATGGAATCCCGTGCAACAATCCTTGGACACATCCAAAGAGGCGGTTCTCCTACTGTTCGTGACCGTGTTGAGGCAAGCAGAATGGGAGCTAAGTGCGTAGATTTGCTTCTGGAAGGCAAGAAGAACAGAATAGTATGTATCCAGAACGGTGTTATGACCGACGTTGACATAGAGGAAGGTCTTGCTATGAAGAAGAGCCTTTCAAAGGAAATGCTGGAGCTAGCTGTAAAATTGTCAGTATGATTAAAGTGATAAGTGTTGGGCTTGCTCAGCACTTATTTAGGTAATGGAGGAAATTTTTTATGTATTATATTGGTATTGATCTTGGTGGAACAAACATAGCGGTAGGGCTTGTTACCGAGGATGGTAAGATAGTAAAGAGCATTTCTGTACCTACAATGGCAGAGAGAGATTACCGCGAAATTGTAAAGGATATGGCAGAAACATCCAAAAAGGTGGTAGAAGAAGCAGGCGTTGATATGCAGGAGGTAAAGGCTGTGGGCATAGGTTGTCCCGGTTCTATCGATAACGAAAAGGGTGAATGTGCATATTCAAATAATCTTAAAATGGAGCATGCCAAGGTGGCAGAGGAATTTAGAAAGCACCTTGACCTTCCTGTAAACCTTGAAAATGATGCAAATGCCGCTGCTCTTGGCGAATATGAGATTAACGGTAACGGCGCTAAAAGCTTTGTGTTCATCACTCTTGGCACAGGTGTAGGCGGTGGGGTAATTATAGACGGAAAGATTTACCGTGGATTTAACGGAGTTGGTGCAGAGCTTGGACATACCGTTATGGTAGCAGGCGGAGAAGATTGCAGCTGTGGCAGAAAGGGATGCTGGGAAGCTTACGCATCAGTTACAGCACTTATTCGCCAGACAAAAAAAGCTCTTGAAGAAAATGCCGATACAGTTATGCACGAAATGGTAAAAGCTGACGGTAAAATCAGCGGAAAGACAGCCTTTGTTGCCGCTAAAAACGGAGATAAGGTTGGTCTTGAGGTTGTTAATAAATACTTTGAATATGTTGCCGAAGGTATCACAAATATGGTAAATATATTCCAACCGGAAAAAATAGTTATTGGCGGAAGTATTTCAAAAGAGGGAGATTACCTTCTGGCTCCTGTCCGTGAATTTGTGGCAAAGCACGACTATAACAGATATATGCAAAAGGCTGAGATAGAGATAGCAACACTATTTGGCGATGCAGGTATAATAGGTGCGGCACTTTCCGCTAAAAGGGACTGATTATATGAAGATTACCGTACTTGATGCAAAAACTTTAGGTGACGATGTAGATGTTAAAATCCTTGGTGATAACGTTGTTGCGTACGATACTACCGAGGCAGAAATGGTCGCCGAAAGGATTGCGGACACAGACGTGGTGGTTATAAACAAAATCAAGCTTAATGAAAGCAATTTAAAGGACGCAAAAAACCTTAAGCTTATATGCGTTGCGGCAACAGGATTTGATAATATCGATACCGAGTATTGCAAAAAGAGAGGAATCGCCCTATGTAACGTGCGTGGGTATTCTACTCAGTCGGTAGCCCAGCTTACTGTTTCTATGGCGCTTTCTCTTGTGATGCACCAAAAGGAGTATAACGACTTTGTGCGTGATGGAAGCTATACAAGAAGCGGTGTGGCAAATCGACTTTCACCTACCTATTACGAGGTGGATGGCAAAGTATGGGGAGTAGTCGGACTTGGCAATATAGGCAAGCAGGTGGCAAAGGTGGCACAAGCTATGGGCTGCAAAGTTTTGGCATTTAAAAGGACACCTGATGAAAACTACAACTGCGTAGCTCTTGCGGAGCTTATGGAAAAATCCGATATTATTTCGGTACATCTTCCTGCAGGAGCAGAAACTAACGGAATTATCTCTAAGGAAATGATAGCCAAAATGAAGAAAACGGCAGTTTTTGTAAACGTGGCAAGAGGTGCTGTGGTAGACGAGGAAGCTCTTACTCAGGCAGTGCTTGAGGATAAAATCCTTGGTGTGGGCATAGATGTATACTCAAAAGAGCCTTTTGACGAGGATCACTGCTTTAATAAGATAAAGGATCTTGATAACGTAATTTTGACACCGCATATTGCATGGGGTGCATATGAGGCAAGAGTCAGATGCCTAAATGAGATAAAGCTGAATATAGAAAGCTTCACACGCGGCGAAGAAAGAAACAGAGTGGTGTGATAATGTGAATTATTGGGATGTAAAAATGAAAATTTTTGCATCCTATTTTTGTGCAATCGAATAGGGAGTGGCAGTTTCTTGAAAAAAATATTGATAAACCGTAAAAACTTTCTGGCGTGGTAAGTTACTGTAGGAATCTGCAAGTTCGGGGATTCCTATTTTTTTGCCTGTGTACTCGCAATATATTTTTTTAAAATCTGCTATTTTGTGTCGAAATGGGTTGAAAATTTACAAAAAGTAATATATAATGTATAATGTATAACTATAATTAGGAGTGAATTTTTTGGAGAACATACAGTCAATGCCGCTGCTTGCTATGCGCGGAATAGTAGCTTTCCCAAAAACCAACATCAGCTTTGATGTGGTTAGAGGATTTTCTCTTCGTGCTGTGCGAGAGGCAATGAGTAAGGACAAGAAGATATTTTTAGTAACGCAAAAGGATACCAATGTAGAACGTCCCACATATTTGGATTTATATAAAGTAGGAATTGTTGCAAGAGTAGATCAGGTAATAACTCTTCAAAACGGAGTTTCCCGTATTATGATTGAGGGCCTGTACCGTGCAAGACTTTGCGAAGTAACTACGGGAAATCATTTTATGAAATGTAACGTAGAGGAAATAGACGAAATCGGCACGGATAATTTTATCGTAAACGAAGGGTATTTACGCAGTCTTGGTGACGTGTGCCACGAATATTTCCTGATGAGCAAAAACTCATCTTTAAAATCGCTTATAAACGTGAAAATGACTCCGGGTGCATTTGCCGACAATATAGCCGCAAATACCAACATTGATTATAAAGACAAGCAGGCTATACTGGAGGAGGCAGACTGCTACGTCAGAGTGGAAAAGCTTATAGGCATTCTTACAAGAGAAGTGAATGTACTGCGTATTTCAAACGAAATTGACGCAAAGGTAAAAAAGAATATAGACGAGCATCAACGTGAATACTATCTCCGAGAAGAGCTTAAAGTGATAGAGGAAGAGCTGGGCGAAAAGGAAGGTATAAAGGGCGAAGCAAACAGCTACCGTGAAAAGATAGAAAAGCTCAAGCTTAAAAAGGATGTGGCAGAAAAGCTATTAAAGGATGTATCACGTTTTGAAAAGATGCAATCAGCCTCACCGGATTGTGCCGTTATGCGAAATTACCTAGACGGAGTTTTGGCACTTCCGTGGAATAATAAAAGCAAGGAAAACACCGATATAGAAAACGCAAGGAAGATATTGGACGAGGACCATTACGGTCTTACCAAGGTAAAGGAAAGAATACTGGAATACTTGGCGGTAAGAACTCTTACCAAGGGTAAGGACGGAACTGTTCTGTGCCTTTACGGACCACCGGGTACCGGTAAGACATCTATCGCAAAAAGTGTGGCAAGAGCTTTGGGCAGAAAATATGTAAGAGTTAGCCTTGGCGGTATTCATGACGAAGCAGATATAAGAGGTCACCGAAAGACCTATATAGGTGCTATGGCGGGAAGAATTATGGCGGCTATTTCCGAAGCCGGCACAAAGAATCCGCTTATACTTTTGGACGAGATTGACAAGATGGGCACAGGCTTCCATGGTGATCCTGCTGCGGCGCTTTTGGAAGTTTTGGACGTGGAGCAGAACTTTGCCTTCCGTGACCACTTTATCGAGGTGCCATTTGACCTTTCTCAGGTGTTGTTTATCACTACGGCAAATACCCTTTCTACGGTATCTGCGCCGCTTTTGGATCGTGTGGAAGTTGTGGAGATTTCCGGCTACACAGGAGGAGAAAAGCTATGTATAGCAAAGGATTATCTCATCCCGAAGCAAATTGAGAAAAACGGTCTTTCCGGCAAAAACGTCACTGTTGACGAAGCTGCTCTGGGAGAAGTAATAAACTATTACACAAGAGAATCGGGAGTTCGACATTTAGAACGTGAAATAGGCTCCCTAATGCGAAAAGCAGCAATCAAGATTCTGGCGGAAAAGAAAAGATCGGTAAAAATAACAAAGAAGAATCTGCAGGATTATCTTGGCAAAAGAAAGTACACCTTCGACCTTATGAATGAGGAGGATGAGGTAGGAATCTGCCGTGGACTTGCCTGGACAAGTGTTGGCGGAGATACATTATCCATTGAGGTAAACGTAATGCCGGGTAGCGGAAAGCTTGAGCTTACCGGAAATCTGGGTGATGTGATGAAGGAATCTGCCATGGCGGCAGTCAGCTATATCAGAACGAGATGCAAGGAGCTGGGCATATACGAAAAATTCTACAAAACCTGCGATATTCATATTCATGTGCCGGAAGGTGCTGTGCCAAAGGATGGACCGTCAGCAGGTATCACTCTTGCTACTGCCATTGCATCTGCTCTTACCGGACGCGGAGTAAAACGTGATGTTGCTATGACAGGTGAGATAACTTTAAGAGGTAGAGTGCTGCCGATTGGTGGACTAAAGGAAAAGTCTGTGGCGGCAAAAAGAGCAGGTATCAGTACAGTCATCATTCCGGAGGGAAACAAACCGGATCTTGACGAGATACCTAAGGAAGTTATTGAAGGAATCAAGTTTATCCCTGTTTCCGATATGGACAAGGTGTTGTCCGTTGCACTTTTAAAAACACGAAAAAAGGGAAGCTTCGAGATTCCTAAAATAGAGGAAAAGGAGAAAATGTAATGAATTTACACAACGCAGATATTACAGTATCCGCTGTGAAAAAAACTCAGTATCCTAAGACAGATATGCCTGAGTTTGCCTTTGTAGGAAGGTCTAATGTGGGTAAATCATCCATGATAAATAAGCTGTTAAACAGGAAGTCTTTGGCGAGAGTCAGCTCCACTCCGGGAAAAACCATTACAATCAATTTTTATAATATAGACGACACTATTTTTTTGGTTGACCTACCGGGCTACGGCTATGCCAAGCGCTCCAAGGGTGATGTGGAAAGCTGGGGAAATATGATAGACGATTACCTTTATAACAGGCAGCAACTAAGGAAGGTAATGCTTTTGGTAGATTCCAGACACAAGCCATCAAATGACGATTTTATGATGCTTGATTGGATTAGGGCGGCACAGCCGGATGAAGGAGTTATAGTCATTGCCACAAAAACCGACAAGCTGAATAAGCGTGAGCTTGAGGAAAATATGGAGATGCTTTACAGCGAGTTAAAGCTGGGTGAAGACGATATTTTGGTTCCTTTTTCCACAAAGGATGATGAAGGAAAGGCTACCGTTTGGGATATGATTGAGCTAATGAGAGCTTAGTGAGAGGATAGTAATAATGAAAAAAAGTATTTTTCTTGTGCTAATAAGTGTATTCTGCTTTTGTGCATTTTACGGCATCAGATATATGGAAAATCCTGTTGCCACTCAGCCGGCAATTGCCGAGGTATACGAGCAGAAGGTAGATACTGTGGGGTACATTGCCAGAAGTGAGCAAGTGTATGATGCGCCTGTTTCCGGAACAGTTTATCACTATGTTCAGGAAGGTACAAAGGTGGCACGAAACAGCCCTCTTTCTACTGTGTACACCGGTGAAATATCCGAGGCAACCTTGCAGGAGCTTAATAACATAAATAAAAAGATTTATGAAATAGAATCGGGCGGCAGTAAGGGAGTACTATCGTCTTCCGGATTTTCCAGCGAAGAGGATATAGAAAACATCAGGAAAAATATCCTAAAAGCTGCAAAGGACGGAGACCTTGAAAAAATAGGAGAGTACAAGGCTCAGATAAACGCCATTGTCACAGGGGACAGTAAATATGTTCAAACCGGAAACATTTATGACCTTAAAAGCAGAAAGT
>SVKH01000039.1 GCA_015068545.1 Oscillospiraceae bacterium | reverse complement strand
ATCACCATAGTTAAGGTATGCCACACGCCAATTTTCAAAGCTCATAGCCTTTTTATAGTCTTTGCCGGTAAAGTCAAAAATCTCTATTCCGCATAGTTCGTTTTTTTCAATATCCTTCATACAATCACCCTTTCATAAAACCACTGTAAAACAGTATATCATACCCAGTCTGCTTTTTCAATAACGAAATTATCGAAAAAAGCATATTACAGTGATTATCAAAAAGCACACGACGAAATCACAGCATGGGGTGCAGGAATAAGGTAGAAAATTTGCTGTTTTTGAAAATTACAATTTTACAATAATAAATTTCCAAAGAAAAGGAAACTACTTGCATGGATGGTATTAAATACTCTAGCAGAGAAGGTCACATTTTTACGCTATTTGAAAACATACGGTACATGGGATTTTAAAGAGCATTTCTAACGGAATATTCTGCGGGAAAAGCTGCTTTTGGCTAAGTGTTATAAAAAATAGAGTCAAAAGCTTGCAATTTTTGTCGTATTATGGTAATATGAGAGCAGAAAAATAATTAAGGAGGAACTGACTATGTTCAACTCTAAGACAAAGAAGGTTGCAGGAATTTTAACCTTCGTACTTATGATGGTTGTGTCCATGGTTGCATTTGCAGAAGGCGAAGCAGCAGAGTATGTTAGCCCATTTGCAAATTCATTCTGGTCACTACTTCCATCAATTGTTGCCATCGGTTTGGCACTTATCACAAAGGAGGTTTATTCCTCACTATTTGCCGGTATTGTAGTTGGCGGTCTACTTTATGCAAACTTCAATATTGAAAACACAATTGTCCATGTATTCCAAAACGGATTCATTGCCAGTGTTGCAGATGCTTACAATGTAGGTATTTTGATATTCTTGGTAGTTTTGGGTGCTCTTGTGGCAATGATGAACAAGGCAGGCGGTTCTGCCGCATTCGGAAGATGGGCTTCTGAAAAAATAAAATCAAGAGTGGGTGCTCAGCTTGCTACTGTTGTACTTGGTTGCCTTATCTTCATTGACGACTACTTTAACTGTCTGACCGTTGGTAGTGTTATGCGTCCGGTAACGGATAAGAACAACATCTCCCGTGCAAAGCTTGCATATCTTATCGATGCAACAGCAGCGCCTGTTTGTATTATAGCTCCTATATCATCATGGGCAGCGGCAGTAAGCGGATTTGCAGAAGGTTCAGGAATGAACGGATTTGAACTTTTCATCAGTGCAATTCCATACAACTTCTACGCACTATTGACTATCTTCACAATGGTGACAATGACTATTATGAAGTTCGACTTCGGCCCTATGAAGCTTCATGAAGAAAATGCGAAAAAGGGTGACCTTTTCACAACTGCAAAGGAAAAATTCCAGGAAGTTGCAGATGAATCAGCTAACGTAAAGGGCAAGGTTATCGACCTTGTACTACCTGTAATCATCCTTATCATCGCTTGCGTAATCGGTATGATTTATTCCGGCGGATTCTTCACCCAAGGGGAAGAAGGCTTTAGAAACTTCATCGTAGCATTCTCAAATTCTGATGCTTCGGTAGGTCTTGTATATGGTTCATTCATAACACTTATCATCACTGTTGCTTACTACATGATAAGACGTGTGTTCACATTCAAGGAATGTATGGAATGTATCCCGGAAGGCTTTAAGGCAATGGTACCTGCTATCATGATTTTGGTATGCGCATGGACACTTAAAGTAGTTACAGACAGCCTTGGCGCTGACGTATTCGTAGCAGATATAATCCAAGGTTCTGCTAAGTCCTTGATGGGCTTCCTACCTGCTATCATATTCCTTATTGCAGTAGGTCTTGCCTTTGCAACAGGAACATCATGGGGAACCTTTGGTATCCTTATCCCTATCGTTATCAACGCATTCGGATTTGAGTCAGGTGCTCTTACAATAGTTGCTATTTCTGCTTGTATGGCAGGTGCTGTATGTGGTGACCACTGCTCACCAATCTCAGATACAACAATCATGGCATCAGCAGGTGCACAGTCAAACCACATCAATCACGTATCAACTCAGCTTCCATATGCTTTGATGGTTGCCGGAGTATCATTTGTATGTTACCTGATTGCAGGCTTTGTACAAACTATATGGATTGTACTTCCAATCTCATTCGTTTTGATGTTCGGTACACTTATGGTTGTAAAGGCTGTTTCCGCTAAAAAGGCGTAAGACAAAGTCTTTAATACAATTATATATTTAAGAAAAAAGGGGATGTTTTCACATCTCCTTTTTTACTTTATAGGAAACTGCGTTCCATAAAGTAAAAAAATTATACTGCCGTGCAATTTTTTTGAAAAGCTTTATCTTTTCAAAAATGCACAATGGCATAAGAAAAGCAAAAGTGCTTCGACCTTTCGCCGTAGGCGGTGCAGCGAAGCTGCTTTTCTTGGTGGATAGAATAATCAAAATTGTAATGCTGGTATGTGAGCAGAGTGCATAGAGCCTTGAGTTTACTTTTATAAAGGGAACAAAAAAAGAAAGAAACCTTTAAAAAGATTTCTTTCTGATAGTATCTGTTTTTGAGACTAATTTAATAGCCCAACCTTTATATTATTTACTTTGTCCGATTTTATCAAGAAGCTTTTCGATTCTGCCGGCAGGAAGTAGCAGATTGCTGATAGTTGCGTCGTGGTTCAATGTGTCTATGATAAGTGATACATACTTAGACATATCAACCTCGCAGTACCATTCTCTTTCGTGTAGCTCAGGAACGCGATAGATAAGGTTTGTAGTGAATACCTTTGTGATTTCGCCCTTTTGGAATGCTTCGTCAAACTTTTCAAGTCCGTTGCAGAAAAGACCAAAAGCAGTGAATATGAATATTCTCTTTGCGCCTTGTTCCTTTAGCTTTTTACCGATATCAAGAACAGATTCTCCGGAGGAAATCATATCGTCTATGATCATAACGTCCTTGCCGGATACGTCACGTCCCAGATATTCATGAGCCTCGATAGGGTTTTTACCGTCTATAATAACGGAGTAATTTCTTCTCTTATAGTACATACCAAGGTCAAGGCCAAGCACGGAAGAATAGTACATAGCACGCTTCATGCCGCCTTCGTCAGGGGAGATAACTATTGTATCTTCTTTATTAAAGGATATATCAGGAACTTGTCTGGAAAGTGCCTTAATCATCTGGTATGTTGTCTGAACATCGTCAAAGCCGGATAGCGGAATTGCGTTCTGAACTCTTGCATCGTGAGCATCAAATGTGATAATGTTTGAAACACCCATCTGCACAAGCTCTTGAAGCGCCATAGCACAGTCCAGAGATTCTCTTGATGTTCTTCTGTGCTGTCTGCCCTCGTAAAGCATAGGCATAACAACTGTAACACGGCGTGCCTTACCCGAAATAGCGGCTATAATTCTCTTAAGATCCTGATAGTGGTCGTCTGGGCTCATACGATTTTCAACACCGTACATATTATATGTAACACCGTGGTTGAACATATCGCAAATAATGTAAACGTCATGACCTCTGACTGTTTCGTTGATAACGCACTTTGCTTCACCGGAACCGAATCTTGGGCACTTTATGTGAGTTATGTAGGTTTCCTTGTTTTCGTAGTCTTTTCTGAATTGACGCAGATACCAGTCTATCTTTTCGGTAAACTCCTCACATCCGTGCATACTGATGACACTAAGTTGTCCGTAAATTGGCTTGCTAGCTAAGTCTTCCATAAGCTCCTCCTCATAATCGAAAAAATATATCTTCTACCTTTACTTATACCATAATACGACAGATTTTTCAAGTGGTTAATTTTTAAATAGCAATCTCTACAAAATATTCGCAAAAAAACTGGGTTTATTTATCTATTTATTTAGTACCTTGTGCTTGGAAAGCAAAAAGATCAAAAGTGCCATGAGGATGATTTCCACAGGAAGCATAACTGCATTTTTTACTATTCTGCCGTACAGTATCGCAATATATGCCTTGCCCGTTAAGATACTTGTCCACAAGGTATTAAGACCTATGTTTAAAAGTATTGTTACCAGTAGCTTTGATAGTATGCTCTTTAGCCATATGGATTTTCCTCCCGCTTTATACAGTACAAGCCCAAAAACCGCACCGGTCAAAATTGAAGTTACGGTAAAACCGGGGAAGAATGCACCGGTTGGTTTTATCAAAAAGCTTAGAATATCGCTGATGCCGCCTACTATCATAGCAGGGATAATGCCAAACATCCAGCCTGTTACTGCTATGGGGATAAAAGAAAAAGAGATAACTATTTGCGGTGCTAACGGAATTTGTAACATATCCAGCACAACATACATCGCTACCATGATGGAGCAGATGCATAATACCTTAGTATCTCTCAAGCTTTTTGCAGAAATGATTAAATTTTTCAACATAAAAAACACCTCCTGTTACTTTAGCTGCTAAATAGAGGTGCTTCCTCATATCGGCAGCGGGATGCGAAAACCGTACCGCAAGCCGAAGGCTTTTCGTCTGTATGACAACTCCCCGTTCATACAGCACTTCACGCACGGATTCCTACTCTGCAATTTCTTTTCTTCATTATATTATAAGTAAATAAAAAAATCAATAGCTTTAGTGAAATTTCTTGCCAGAAAATGTAATGGATGTATTGCTTTTTAAAATTTAAGGTGGTATGATACAATCACCACAATGATAATTCTGTTACTTTTAGTAATTTCCATAAAAAAATAACGCCAGCCGACCAAAGCATGCGTTATTTTTCTAAATAATTTTAATGTTTTGGCATAACCGTTTGAGGTCTTGCCTTTTTCTATATTTATTATATATAATATAATAAGTTTTGTCAACTACTTTTGAAAAACTTTACAAAACAGCATATATAGCCGTCACATCAGAAGTGACGGTTTTCTTTGTGCTTGACAGATTGTGCGAAATATTATATAATCATGGGTGGTAAAATCGTTACCGAATCAGAAGGAGCAAAGTAAATGGTAAATATAATTGGAGTAAGATTCAAGTCCGGCGGAAAGGTCTACTACTTTAACCCAAACGGCTTGAGTGTAAAAAAAGATGACCGCGTAATTGTAGAAACTTCCCGTGGTATAGAAATGGGAAAGGTTGTTATAGAAGAAAAGGAAATCAGCGAAGAAAGCATCAATAATCCTTTAAAGGATGTGATAAGGCTTGCTACCGAAGATGATATTGCAACAGCTGAGGCAAATCGCATTAGGGAAAAGGAAGCCTTTGGAATTTGCCTTGAGAAAATTAAAAATCATAATCTGGAAATGAAGCTTGTGGAAGTGGAATACACCTTTGACGGAAGCAAAATCCTATTTTACTTTACCGCAGAGGGCAGAGTGGATTTTAGAGAGCTTGTAAAGGACCTTGCCAATGTTTTCAAAACCAGAATAGAACTTAGGCAGATTGGTATCCGTGACGAAACCAAAACTCTGGGAAGTATAGGTATCTGCGGAAGAGAGCTTTGCTGTTCCAAGTTTTTGAGCGAGTTTGCACCGGTTTCAATCAAGATGGCAAAGGAGCAGGGCTTATCCCTTAACCCTACCAAAATTTCCGGTATATGCGGAAGGCTTATGTGCTGTTTGAAATACGAACAGGAAAACTATGAAGAGCTTATAAAGATAACCCCAAGACAAGGCGCTTTGGTAGAAACTCCTGACGGAAAGGGCACTGTTGAGTATGTGGAAATACTAAAAGGCAAGGTAAAAGTGCGTATAGAACATGAAAGAGAAGCTACCGTTTCCGAGTATAATGTATCTGATATCAAGATACTCAGAAAAGGAAAAAGCCGTCCGGAAGATGAAAATATCGAGGAAGAAGAGCCGAAAATTCCGGTAGAATGAAAAAAATTGACGAATAAATGTTAAAACCACTTGAAGAATGAAAAAAAGTGTGATACAATACACTCTAGGTAGCGGTTGTGTTACACTTGGTTGTAATACAACAGCAGACAAATATAGCTAAGGAGGTGCGAGGAATGGCTTACGTTATCAATGATGATTGCATCAGCTGTGGTGCATGTGAAGGTGAATGCCCTGTAAACGCTATCGCTGAAGGCGATGGAAAGTACGCTATCGATGCAGACGCTTGTATCGAATGTGGTGCTTGTGCAGGTGTATGTCCAGTAGGTGCTCCTGTTCAGGAATAATCTTTATTCGGCGTAGGATACTGTCAATTTATATTGGCAGTATTTTTTTGTGCAAAAGTCAGAGTACGTTTTCGCCAAAAGTCAGGGCGCATTTTTGCAAATAGACAGAGTGTTTTTCGCGAAAAGGTATAGTATTTTTTGCAAATAGACGGAGTGTTATTCCGCCAAAAATCAAAATGTGATTTCGCCAAAATGTACAGCGCGTTTTTACAAAAGGTCAGAGCGCATTTTGCCAAAAAGCGGAATGCGTTATTGATAAAAGCGAAGTGCGTTTTCGACAATTTGCAGGTTAGGAGCCAGAACATTTTCTGAATGGTTTTCAGCTAAGCGGTGAGGCTTGCTTTATTATTCCATTTGCACAGATAAGCAATTTGTTATGGTACAAAAATTTAAAAAGTTTAACCAGTTGTGCAGTTAAGTTTATTCAGCTTACTTGCATTTTTTTATAAAAGGGGATATAATAATTTTAGCAAAATGTGATAGCCTGCAGGAATTAATTTCGGCACAGGCTGTAATCTGTTATATCATTGGAGGAAGAGATATGAATATTTGGCACGATATGGACGAAAAGAGAATCACTCCCGAAAAGTTCTCGGCAGTTATAGAAATTGAAAAGGGCGGAAAAAACAAATACGAACTGGATAAGGACACAGGACTTTTAAAACTGGACAGAGTTTTGTACACTTCCACCCACTACCCTGCAAACTACGGATTCATTCCAAGAACATATGCTCAGGATGGCGACCCGCTGGATGTTTTGGTTCTGTGCACAGAGGGAATTATGCCTATGACGATAGTGGAATGCTATCCTATCGGTGTTATTAAAATGATTGATGACGGCGCAGTGGATGAGAAGATTATTGCTGTGTGCGATAATGACCCGTACCACAATTCCTTTACAGACGTATCGGAGCTTCCTAATCACCTGTTCCACGAAATAAAGCATTTTTACGAGGTTTATAAAATGCTGGAAAATAAAGAAACCATAGTAAATATGGTGGAAGGTGCAGACGTGGCAAAGGAGGTAATAAAGTCCTGCATAGAAGAATACAAAAAGGAATTTGTAAAGTAATAAAATCAGGACTTTTTTAGTGGTATAACCGATTGATAGTACAATAAAAGTTATTTATTGGGAGCTTGATTCATATATTAAGCAAAAAAGGGAAATGTAGCATGATTGATCTGATTATAAAAGCATTTGTAAAAAACAGCGAAGATATAGAGGACAGAAATGTTCGGGAAAGCTACGGAGTTTTGGCAGGAACACTGGGAATACTCTGTAATTTTCTGCTATTTCTTGTAAAGCTTGTTGTGGGACTTTTTGTAAACTCGGTGGCAGTAATTTCCGATGCCTTCAATAATATGTCCGATATGGGTTCATCGGTGGTAACCATAATAGGCGTTAAACTAAGCGGAAAAAGACCGGACAAAGAGCATCCCTTTGGACATGGCAGAATGGAATATGTGGCATCCTTGGTGGTGTCCTTCATCATAATGATTGTGGGATTTGAACTGCTAAAATCCTCGGTGGTAAAGATTTTGTCGCCGGAGGAGGTTGTTTTTAGCCCCATAACCGTTGGTATTCTGATACTGTCTGTCCTTGTAAAGGTGTGGATGTGGAGGTACAACATCGTAATCGGGAATAAGATTGGTTCGGAAATCCTAAAGGCAACTGCCAGAGATTGCCTGAATGACGTTATTTCCACTTCGGCGGTAATAGTATCTATGGTGCTTGGTAATTTTACGGCATTGCCTCTTGACGGCATAATGGGTACGGCAGTTTCTGCCATGATTATGTATGCCGGATTTGGTATAGCAAAGGACATGATAGGGATTCTGCTTGGCACTCCTCCCAGCAAGGAACTGGTGCAAAGCATCTATGATATGGTTATGTCCGGTGAGAATATTATAGGCGTTCATGATCTTATTGTTCATGATTATGGTCCGGGCAGAATTATTGCATCGGTGCATGCGGAAGTGCCGGATAATGCGGACATTATTAAGGTTCACGAGATAATAGACCATATAGAAAAAAACGCTAATACAGAGCTTGGGATAACTTTGGTTATCCATATGGATCCTCTTTCTATGAACTGTGAAAAAACCAACAGCGCAAGGGAACTGGTGGAAAAAACAGTAAAAGAGATATCTCCGGTATGCGGATTTCACGATTTTCGTATGGTTGACGGCGAGAAAAACGTAAATCTTATATTTGATATAGAAGTGCCTGTGGAGTATGATGAGAAGCAGGTGCGTAAAATAATAAAGGAAATAAAAGACCGCGTATCAGCGGAAAATGCTATGTATAACTGCGTTATAAACGTGGATATAAAGCAGGTATTTTCCTAAAAGTAAGTGGAAGCCTTGAAGTCATTTTTGACCTTGAGGCTTTTTGTTTTACCTGGTATGTAACATGCGTCCCTGTCAGTTTGCAACTTGCTGTGTAGGAATATGGCATTTTTCATTGACAAAATTTTGCTGTAATGATATAATAATATGAATTTATTATTGAAACACTAACTTTATTTTAGAGAGGGAATATATTATGAAACTTGGTATAGTTGGGCTTCCTAATGTGGGTAAGTCGACCTTATTTAACGCAATCACTCAGGCAGGAGCAGAATCGGCAAACTATCCTTTTTGTACTATCGAGCCTAATGTGGGCATAGTGGATGTGCCGGATGAGAGAATAGACAAGCTGGCAGAGATGTACAATCCGAAGAAGGTTACCCGTGCTTATATCGAATTTGTTGATATTGCCGGATTGGTAAAGGGTGCGTCAAAGGGCGAAGGTTTGGGAAATAAGTTCCTTTCGCACATTCGTGAGGTTGATGCTATTGTCCATGTGGTTCGCTGCTTTGAGGATACCAATATCACTCACGTTGACGGAAGCATAGACCCTATCAGAGATATCGAGACCATAAATCTTGAGCTTGTCTTTTCAGACATAGAGATTATGGAAAGAAGAATAGACCGCACAAAAAAGGCGATGAAAGGTGATAAGACTTTGGCAAAGGAGCTAGAGCTTTTGGAAAGAGTAAAGGCTACCTTGGAGGAAGGAAAGGCCGCAAGAAGTCTGGAATACACCAAGGAAGAAATGGAGATTATGAAGGATATCGCCCTTATTTCCATGAAGCCTGTTATCTATGCTGCCAACGTAGCGGAGGATGATTTCCAAAAGGGAATAGAGTCAAATCCTTTTGTAAACAAAGTTAAAGAATTTGCCGAAAGTGAAAATTCGCAGGTTATGCCTGTTTCCGCTAGGATAGAAGAAGAGATTTCTCAGCTGGATAGCGAGGAAAAGGCGATGTTTTTAGAAGAGCTGGGCATGAGTGAATCAGGACTTGACCGATTGATAAAGGCGAGCTACACACTGCTTGGCTTGATAAGCTACTTAACAGCAGGTGAGCCGGAAGTAAGGGCATGGACTATCAAAAACGGTACCAAGGCACCTCAGGCAGCCGGAAAAATCCACTCAGACTTTGAAAGAGGTTTCATCCGTGCCGAAGTTGTGGCATATGACGATCTTATGGCGTGTGGTACCATGACAGCCGCAAAGGATAAGGGACTTGTCCGTTCTGAAGGAAAAGAATACGTGATGAAAGACGGAGATATAGTGTTGTTCCGCTTCAACGTATAAGGGAAGGGATGTTAAAATTGCCCTGACCGTTTCACTATCGCCAAGAAAAACCCTCGACGTACCCAAGTACGCCTTCGGGTGCCCTGCGGTTTTCATTGACGATTCAGAACAATTTTTCCAATCCCTTAGGAAGGATGGTATAGGTTGCCCTGACCGTTTCACTATCGCCAAGCAAAACACTCCACGTACCCAAGTACGCCTTCGGGTACCCTGCGGTTTTCATTGACGATTCAGAACAATTTTTCCGATCCCTTAGGGAAATGTTTTAGGTTGCCCTGACCGTTTCACTGTCGCCAAGTAAAACCCTCGACGTACCCAAGTACGCCTTCGGGTACCCTGCGATTCTCATTGACGATTCAGAACAATTTTTCCGATCCATTAGTAGAGTGGACGGAAAGCTTGAACTGCAAGAGAACCTAAGGCAGTTTTTCAAATCTATTTGGGGTGATAAAATTTCTATAAACCTGAAAGAGGCCGCATATGCGACCTCCACAGATTATGATGTACGCCTTCCTGCTCGTAAGGAAACAGGTGATATTTGTGGTAGTTCAAATTAGTTGTTGCACATACATGTAACGATTACGATGATGATAAGAACCCATAGAATCATATCAAAATCGAAGTTTGCGCATCCGCCGCAGCCTGTGTTGCATCCGCAGTCACCCATAGTTTTGCCTCCTTTCACAGCCGGCATTATGTAGCCGATTTAGTATATACTATGTTTTGTGTAAGGATTTGGAAGCTTGTACAAAAAGTTTTTTTTAATAACTATAAATATTACAGAGGTAGCATTATGGAAAAAAGTAAAATAGACAGAATAAACTTTCTGGCGAAAAAGTCCAAAGAAGAGGGACTCAGCGAAGGTGAGCTGGCGGAGCAGAAGGCGCTTCGCGAGGAATACCTATCGGCAGTTCGCAGAAATTTCAGACAAACACTAGAGAGTATTGAAATAGTTGATAAAAAATAAAATAATATATTTGGAGAGGAATTTTAAAATGAAAGCATTGGTTAAGGAAATTTACAGAAATACTCAGCAATTTGCAGAGCAAACCGTCACAGTTTCAGGATGGATCAGAAATATCCGTGCGTCAAAAAACTTTGGCTTTATCGAGCTTAATGACGGTAGCTTTTTTAAGTGCATTCAGGTGGTTATCGAGGATAATCTTGACAATTTTGAAAAGCTTTCAAAGCTTAATATTGCAGCTAGCGTTACTGTAACAGGTACACTTGTGCTTACTCCGGATGCGAAGCAGCCTTTTGAAATTAAGGCAGAAAACGTGGTAATTGACGGTACATCCACTCCGGACTATCCTATTCAGAATAAGCGTCACACTATGGAATATCTAAGAACTCAATGTCACCTGCGTCCAAGAACAAATACCTTCAGCGCTGTGTTCAGAGTTCGCTCTATGATAGCTTACGCAATCCACCAGTTCTTTCAGGACAGAGGATTCGTGTATGTGCACACTCCTATTATCACCACAAGTGACTGCGAAGGTGCAGGAGAAATGTTCCAGGTTACTACAATGGATATGGCTAATCTGCCAAAAACCGACAAGGGTGAAGTGGATTTTTCAAAGGACTTCTTTGCAAAGCCGGCTAACCTAACTGTTTCCGGTCAGCTTAATGTAGAAACATACTGTATGGCATTCAGAAATGTTTATACCTTTGGCCCTACTTTCCGTGCAGAAAATTCCAACACAACCCGTCATGCTGCAGAATTTTGGATGATTGAGCCGGAAATTGCTTTTGCCGACCTTGCAGACGATATGGAGCTTGCAGAGGACATGATCAAATACATCATCAATTACTGCCTTGATAATGCTCCGGAGGAAATGGCGTTCTTTAATCAGTTTATCGATAAGGGACTTTTGGAAAGACTTGATAACGTAGTATCCAATGATTTTGCAAGAGTAACCTATACAGAGGCTGTTGAAATTCTTAAAAAGAATAATGATAATTTCTCATATCCTGTTGAATGGGGATGTGACCTTCAAACAGAACACGAAAGATTCTTAACAGAAGTTGTATTTAAAAAGCCGGTATTTGTAACAGATTATCCAAAGGAAATCAAGGCTTTCTATATGAAGCTTAATGATGATGGTAAGACAGTTGCCGCTTGCGACCTTCTTGTTCCGGGCATTGGCGAGATTATCGGCGGCAGCCAGAGAGAAGAAAACTA
>SVKH01000038.1 GCA_015068545.1 Oscillospiraceae bacterium | reverse complement strand
CTATATCCTAACTATTTTTTAAAGTCCTTGCAACACAGGGCTTGTTTGCTATGCATTTTTTTAGTTCCTTGAAAAACTTTCAAAAACTTTCGAAAAAACTCTTGACTTTTAATAGTTAGTCACCTCAAAACACTATTAGGGTTTGAAGATAAATCAAACCCTAATGTTTTATTTAGTCAAGTAGGAACTTGTCATGTATTGCATTAACTGCTCTTTCGGAATCATTTTGTGCTACAAGAACAGAAATCTTGATTTCTGATGTAGAAATCATATTTATGTTAATGTGTGCATTATAAAGAGCTTCAAACATCTTTGTGGCAACACCTGCGTTGTTAACCATACCGGCACCAACTATTGAAACCTTAGATACATCAGATGTATACTTAATTTCCTTAGCACCAATTACCTCTTTATTACTTTCTAGGATTTCGATTGTTTTTTCAAGGTCACTTTCCTTTACAGTGAAGCTAATGTCCTTTGTACCATTATTACCGATTGACTGAAGAATTACGTCAACACCGATATCCTTTTGTGAAATAAGCGAGAATACTGTAAATGCTCTACCCGGAGCATCCTCAATTCCGCAAATAGAAATACGAGCAACGTCGTTATCTCTGGCTACACCTCTTACCAACATCTTCTCCACTTTATTTACCTCCTTAACAAATGTACCTTCATTTTTATTAAGACTCGATCTTACACACATATTTACATGATACTTCTTTGCCATTTCAACAGAACGGTTGTGAAGTACGTTTGCACCCAATGATGCTAATTCCAGCATCTCGTCATATGAAATATCATCAAGCTTTTTAGCATTTTTAACAAATCTCGGATCTGCAGTATAAACACCGTCAACGTCTGTATAAATTTCGCACAAGTCTGCTCCCAATGTAGCAGCAAGCGCAACTGCAGATGTATCACTACCGCCTCTGCCAAGAGTTGTAATGTCATCGTACTTATTAAGTCCCTGGAATCCTGCTACTATAACAATCTTTTTTTTATCCAGTTCGTTTTTAAGACGTTCTGCATCGATTCTGCTTATTCTGGCATTTGAATATACTGCATCTGTTTTAAATCCTGCCTGCCATCCTGTTAGAGAAATTACAGGTCTGCCAATTTTCTCAATAGCCATTGCAAGTAATGAAATGGAAATCTGTTCTCCTGTTGCCAGCAGCATATCCATCTCTCTTTTTGATGCGTTTGGGTTAATTTCCTTTGCCTTTTCTATTAAGTCGTCGGTAGTATCACCTTGTGCAGAAACTGCCACCACAACGTCATTACCTGCATCATAAGTTTCTACAATTCTGCGTGCTACGTTCATAACGTGCTCAGCATCCTTTACAGATGATCCGCCGTACTTTTGTACTATCAATCCCATTATCTAAAACCTCCTAATTAATATTCTTTAACAATTGCACCAACATTGTCTATTGTGACAACTCGGCAATTCCATTTTTGCTCTATATTTTTCATATAGCTGTTCATTTTTTCTTCAAATTCAGCTTCATCCTGTGTCAAAACCGACACAATTGCCGATCCTGAGCCGGACAGAAAAGTCGCCCTAGCACCAAACTCATAGGATTTTTCTACAATATCGTCAAATTTCGCAATATTGGCTTTTCGGTAATCCTGATGAAGCCTATCCATAGCAGCTACATTAAGACCATCTAAATCGCCGGTTATAAGCATTGAGGTCATTAAAGCTGCTCTTGATATATTATATGATGCATCCTTTAAGGTTACCTCGTTTGGCAAGCTCACCCTTGAAGCTTGAGTGGAAAGGAAAAAGTCAGGATGCATTACAGCAAATTTTATGCCGTATGTAAGCTTGTGACTTCTATATATTATGTCATTACCTTCCTTTGCTGACACACAAAAGCCTCCAAAAAGTGCAGGTGTTACATTGTCAGGATGCCCTTCCATCTCTGTGGCAAGTCTTAGTATATCATGGTAGGAAAGATTTCTGCCGGATATAATATTGGCAGCTATCATTCCACCTACTATACAAGCGCTGCTACTACCAAGACCACGCGTTACAGGGATCTCGCTGTTTTGAATAATTTTAATTCCTTTTTTTTGGTATCCAACCTCATCAAACACTCTGCAAATAGCACGATATATGAGGTTTCTCTCGCCTATCGGGATGTGCTCTTTTGAATTATTATAAACACTAATACCCTTTTCTATTTCACATATCTTTATTGAGTTGTACAATCCTATTGCAACCCCAAGCGAATCAAAGCCGGCACCCATATTTGCGCTTGTAGCTGGAACTCTGACTTGTATCATTATGCCTCCAGAACTCTGATGAAGCTGTTAACATTTAAAATATTGGCTTTATCAAGGAATTCCTTTTCTGTCATCAAATCTGTTATAAAGCCTGTTTCACCATCTTTGATACCATCAGCAAACTCAACATTACCAAATAAACTTTCTATTTGCTCTTTTTGAGACTGACTTCTCACAAAGAATCTGAAAACACCTTCATTTGCAGGTTTAATATACCCTTCTGCTGCCGGTTTCCATTCAAGGTACTGTTTTTTAGCACCGATATGACGAACTGAATCTATTACATCAGCAACAACTGCACTTGCTGTCGGGAATTTACCTGCGCCTCTGCCATAAAACATTGAAGTACCAAGGTAGTTTCCTTTAACGACGATTGCATTGAATACGCCACACACTCCTGAAAGTGGATAATTCTTAGATACAAACATTGGAGATACTCTTGCAAAAACTTTATCATTCTTTTCTGAGTATCCGATTAGCTTTATTACATAACCAAATTTATCTGCATATTTTACATCATCAAGAGTTATCTTTGTGATACCCTCTGTATCAATATCTTTATAGTCTACATATTCAGACCACGCCAATGATGATAGAATTGCCAGCTTTCTGCAAGCATCATGTCCTTCTACATCAGCCGATGGATCTCTTTCTGCGTAACCGTTTTTCTGTGCGTCAGAAAGAGCTTCTGAAAAGTCTTTATTCTTTTCTATCATTTCGGTAAGAATAAAATTAGTAGTTCCGTTTAATATTCCTATAATCTTTTGAATCTTATTTGACATGAGGCTGGAACACATTGGCTTAATGATAGGTATACCTCCACCGACACTTGCCTCAAAAAGATAATTAACATTTTTATCTTTTGCAATTTGTAAAAGCTCAGGACCATATGTTGCCACAAGCTCCTTGTTGGACGTGACTACATTCTTTCCATTTTCAAGAAGAGCTTTGGTAAACTCATAAGCAGGGTGAAGTCCACCCATAGCCTCAACAACACAATATACCTCGCCGTCATTTAAAATATCATCAAAATTCTTTGTAAAAAGCTCCTTCTGTGGGTGATCAGGAAAATCCCTAATATCAAGAATATACTTTACACCTATTGGGTTTAGAGCTTCATAATCAAAATTGTTATCCCTGATTATTTCGTATACACCGCTACCTACGGTGCCATAACCCATTATAGCTACTTTTACCATACGACTCCTCCATTATTTAAATTAGCATTCATTATACCATATAAAGGCTAAAAAGTCAAGATTTTACACAACTTCTCATTATTCTACATTGCTGAAAAGCGCTTTTGCGAAATCACCGGCAGAAAATTCCTGAATATCTGCAATTCCTTCTCCTACACCAACGAATTTTACCGGAAGATTTTGCTCCTTTGCAATAGAAACCACAACTCCACCTTTTGCAGTACCGTCAAGCTTTGTAAGCACAATACCTGTAATATCTGCTGTTTCGCCAAAAAGCTTTGCTTGATTTAAGGCATTCTGACCTGTGGATGCATCAAGTACAATTAAAATTTCCTTATCTGCATCAGGCAACTCTCTTTCTATAACTCGATTGATTTTACTAAGCTCTGCCATAAGGTTTGCTTTATTATGCAGTCTGCCTGCTGTGTCGCAAATAATAATATCTGCGCCTCTTGATACTGCCGCACGGCATGCATCAAAAACAACTGCTGCCGGATCGGAATTTTCCTGATTTTTGATAATATCACAACCGCATCTTTTCGCCCACACATCCAGCTGGTCTATTGCGGCAGCTCTGAATGTGTCAGCAGCAGCAAGAAGCACCCTTTTACCTTGAGATTTGTAATATGAGGCTATTTTACCTATTGATGTTGTCTTACCAACCCCATTAACTCCTATTACCAAAACTACTGATGGTTTTGTGTTAAGCTTCATACTGCAATCATTTTTTGTTAAAATATCTGCTATAATGTTTTTAAGCTGTTCCTTCACATCTTCAGCATCGGTAATGCGGTTTCTTTTTACCACATCTCTCAGTTCTTCAATAATATAAGAAACTGTATTTACACTTAAGTCTGCCATAATCAACGCTTCCTCAAGTTCTTCAAAAAATTCTTCATCTACTTTAACAAAAACTTTAAAAACGTTATTTATTTTTTCTCCGAAAGACTCTCTTGTTTTTCCTAAACTTTGTTTTAATTTGTCAAAAAAACCCATATTTTACACCTTATTATTTAATTAAATCCTGATCAACCTCATCTATTGCAAGGCTAAGCATTTTTGTGACACCTTTTTCCTGCATTGTTACACCATACAAGACGTTTGCAGCCTCCATAGTACCTCTTCTGTGTGTAATAACAATGAATTGAGTATCATCCAGATAATTCTTAATGTATGTGGCAAATCTGGATACGTTAACATCGTCTAAAGCTGCGTCTATCTCGTCCAGTATACAGAACGGCGTCGGCTTAACTGCCAATATAGCAAATAGAAGTGCAATGGCAATAAATGATTTTTCTCCGCCTGAATACAGATTGATATTTTGCAGACTCTTTCCCGGAAGCTGAACCTCTATTTCTATCCCGCTTTCCAGCACATTCTCCGGCTCGTGCAGGTACAGTCTACCGTGACCGCCGCCAAACAATTCTCGAAATACATTTTCAAAGCTTTTGTTAATTTGCTCAAACTGCTTTAGGAAATGTTCTTCCATAAGCTCTTGCATAGAACTGATAACCTTCAAAAGATTATCCTTTGATTTTTCCAGGTCATTCTTTTGTTCGGACAAGAATTCGAATCGTTCCTTAACGTTTTTGTATTCTTCGATGGAATCAATGTTTATGCTGCCCAGAGCTTTGATTCTGGAGCGTAGTTTTGAGCAATTTTCCACAGCTTCTTTTTCGTTTTCTATTTCTTTTTTTAGCTCAGGAGCAGTTTCTGTAGTAAGCTCGTAGTCATCCCACAGTCTGGAGATAAGGTTGTCCCTTTCCATTACAAGTTTAGTTTCCTTGTTTTCAACTCTGGCAAGCTCTTGTTGTAATAGGATCATCCTATCGGTAAGCTCCTTATTGGAATTTTGCATTCCCTTAAGCTTGTCAAGCACTATAACCTTATCTTTTTCAATTTTGGCCAGATGTTCCTTTATTTCCTTAGACTTTTGGCGAATCTCTTCTATATGAATATTCTTTTCTTTTATAGATGATTCCAGCTCCTCGCTTTGCTTTAAAAGGTCTGTTTTATCAACTACTTTCTGCTCTATTGTCAGAATGTTTTCATCAATATTCTTTTTGATTTCTTCTATAAGAGCTTTTTTAGACTGAATATCATTCTCCATTGAACGCAAATTCAAGGTTTCATCAAGAAGCTGTTGTGATTTTTCTTCTTTACTCTTTTCTATTCTGATATATTCTTCAGATAGGTTTTGCGCTTCTTTATTCAGATTCTCCACAAAATTTTCATCCGTTCTAACCATTGCAATCAACTTTGCAATTTCTTCGGCAGACTCGGATAGCTGATTATCCAACTTTGTGTATTCGTCATTATAAACACTATCAGAAGAATCTGTTTCCACAGATGCTTTTAAATGCCTGATAGAGCTTTCAAGCATGATTAGATCGTTTTCATATTCTCTGTCAAGGGTTTTATATGACTGAAGCTGCATAGATATGCGAGCTCTATCCTCTGTTTTTTCTGTGCAAGCCTCTCTGCTTTTTTCAAGCTTTGCAGAAAGGGTAGATATTTCACCAGTTAAAGTCTTTATTTCGCTGGCACGCGACAAGAATCCGCTTGTTTTATTAACGCTACCGCCCGATATAGCTCCTCCAGCATTTAATACTTCACCTGAAAGAGTTACTATTTTAAACTTATATCCAAATTTTTTGGACATAGCTATACCGCTATCAATGTTATCCACAACTATTGTTCTTCCAAGCAAGCTTTCAAAAATGCCGTTATACTTTTTATCAAAGCGAACAATATCGGATGCAACGCCTAAAAATCCGTCACATTTTTTTACATCATTTATATTATCAAGACGTCTTCCGCTAACGGATGAAACCGGTAAGAACGTCGCTCTACCCATTTTATTTTCTTTAAGGTACGAAATTGCTGATTTTGCATCCTGCTCACTTTCAACAACAATATTCTGCAATGCGCCACCAAGAGCAACTTCTATCGCGGTTACATACTCTTTTTCCACAGAAATCAACCCAGATACCGTACCATAAATAGCGCACTTCTTAAGCTCCGGAGCCTTTAAAATAGCCTTAACACTTCTTGAAAAGCCTTCATAGTCATTTTCCATCGCCTCAAGCATTTTCTTTTTGGAGGATTTGGAATTTAATTCTACCAAAAGATTAGAAATGTCTCTTTCAAGTTCCTGAATCTGGGTAGTGACCATGTCAATCTGTGCCTGCTGATTATCTATCCTTTGACTCATTTGCTCATGTTTACCCTTAAGCTCCTGAGCCTTACTTTCGTTTTCCTTAATTTCAGCTAGAGTATTTTCTCTACCCTTAATAGCAGCCTCTCGTTCCGCCTCCATTTGTCCTTTTCGTTCCAAATAGCTAGAACGCAGATTTTCAAGACCGTTTATAGCTGCCTTATTGGTAGATATCTCGTTAGTTTTTTCCATAATCTCACGATTTATGGAATCAATTTTTTCCTTGCAGTCTGAAAGCTCCTTATTAAGGTCAGAATTTGCCTGATGACTTAGCTCAAAATTGTCAAGCAGATGATGACTTTCCTCTTCCAGTTCTGCAATGCTTTGTTTCAATTCTTCTATTTGATTTTCGTACTGTATATTTTTATTTTTTATGCTGTCAATCTCCGTGTCAATTCTGTCTGACAGGGTTTTGTTATTTTCGATGTTATTCTGTGATAGTAAAACTTCGTTTTCCACTCGGGAAATGCTGGCCTCATTCTCGATAAGCTCGTTATTTGTGATAGACTGTTCCTCGTCCATCTTCTCATTTTCAGTATAAAGCTCTGCAATTTCCAGCTCAAATCCATCTGATTTTGAACGAAGCTCTTCCACCTCCGCATTAACGTTATCAAGTTGAGTGCGAACTTCTTTTAAGGTAATACTTCCTTTTTCCAAAGACAGCAAAATAAGGCTTACATCAAGTCCTTTGTATTCCTCGTACAACACGATGTATTCCCTTGCTTTTCTTGACTGATTCTCAAGAGGTTTAAGCTGTGATTCAAGTTCTATCGTAATATCATTTATTCTTATAAGGTTGTCATTTACTGAGGATAATTTTCTTTCTGCCTCATCTTTTCTGTGCTTATACTTTGAAACACCAGCAGCACCTTCAAAAAAGCTTCGTCTGTCCTCGGCCTTTGTAGACAAAATTTGCGAAACATTGCCCTGACCTATCATAGAATACCCGTCTCTTCCAAGTCCGGTATCCATAAATAGTTCTTGTATATCTTTTAGACGACAGTTTGCTTTATTTATTTGGTAAACACTTTCTCCGGAACGGAACACACGTCTGGTTACCATTACCTCGTCAAATTCTATAGGGAACATTCTGTCGGAATTGTCAAGAACAAGACTTACCTCCGCAAAATTTAGGGGTTTTCTTGTCTGGGTACCATTGAATATTACATCCTGCATATTTGAACCACGCAAGGATTTAGCACTCATTTCGCCCATTACCCAACGGATTGCATCTGAAATGTTACTTTTTCCGCTGCCGTTAGGTCCGACAACCCCTGTTATTCCATTTTCAAAACTCAGTACGGTTTTGTCAGCAAATGACTTAAACCCCTGCATTTCTATCCTTTTCAGATACACCTAAAATCTCATTCCTTCCAAGTTATTATATCGCCCTTTATTACAGAATCACATGGCTTTATCTTGATTTTAATGCCATATTTTTTTTGGATTCTGTCTATATTTCTTTTTTTATTTCCTACCGCTTTTGATAGCTCCTTGGGATTAACCAAAAACACATCATTTTTTTTCTCATCCATAAGGTCACATAGCATATCAAAATATATCTCACCCTCAACAAGCTCTCTGAAGCTTTCGTGAAACGGCCCCGCTACAACAGAACCATCACGAGAAATTTCATCAGTAGTAACCAAAGATACTCGTATGACTTTAATATCATTTTCCTGAAACTTAACAAGAAGCTTCTTACAAAGATTAACTGCCTCATCTACAGAATACGGGACATATTCTCCCGTATTATACAACTTTTCAAGATGTGTCCCTTTTACAACAAGTGTGGGATAAATCCTAACAAAATCAGGCTTTAATGCTATAATTTTTTCGCAAGTTTCTAGTGACTTTTCATCAGTATCGCCAAGAAGTCCCGTCATCATTTGAAGTCCCAACCTAATAGGGTATTCTCTAATAACAGACACGGCTTTTTCCACGTCATATGACGTGTGACCACGATTTGCCAACTTTAGCACGTCGTCATCCATAGATTGAACACCAAGCTCAATAGTGGTAACTCCGTACTTAATCAGACGACAGAGTATTTCCTGGGAAATATAATCAGGTCGAGTGGACACACGAATCCCGTGAATTTTTCCATCACTTATATATTTTGATGCTACACTTAAAAACTCTTCCTGCTTATCTGCAGAAATTCCTGTAAAGCTACCACCAAAAAAAGCCACTTCTATATAGCAGTTTTCCTTTGGCAAGGTAGCAAGATGAGCCTCAATTGTTGCAACAATATCGTCTTTAGTAAAAGATGTATCGCTACCTGTGATCTTGCGTTGATTGCAAAATACACAGTCGTGCGGACATCCTTCATGCGGAATAAAAATAGGAATATTATATGTTTTCATAGAATTTGAAGCGCCTTTTTTGCCGCTTCCTGCTCTGCATTCTTTTTGCCACGACCTTCTCCGGATGCTATTCTTTTTCCGTTTACATAAACGGCACATTCAAATCGCTTGTCATGGTCCGGTCCGCTTTCGGAAATTGTATCATAGGTAATTTTACAATCACCATTTCTTTGCAACTTTTCCTGAAGCATACCCTTATAATCTCCGTAATTTTCAGAATAATCCGCACCGATGGTGCTTTCCGGCAGAAGTTTTAAAAGCCATTTTTTTGTAGTTTCAAAGTCGGAATCGAGAAAGACAGCACAAATAAGAGCTTCAAAAGCATCTGAAATTATAGATGGTCGGTTTCTTCCACCGTTTCTTTCCTCTCCCGCTCCAAGCAAAATGTATTGTGCTAAGTCTATTTTTTCAGCAATTGTGGCAAGGCCTTCCTCGCAAACTATGGATGCTCTTAGTTTACTCATATATCCCTCAGGCTTATTGCATTCGGTAAAGAGCTTTTCGCTGATAATAAGGCTGAGGATAGAATCGCCCAAAAATTCATAACGTTCATTATTTTCGCAGCTATTTTCATTAGAATATGAACTATGAGTAAGAGCCGTTTTTAAGTAAGATTTATTTTTAAATGTATATCCTATTTTTTCTTCAAAGTTCTTCATTATCACTAAAATCAGATATCTTGATGATCTTTAATATATTTTACAACATCGCCGACAGTTGAAATTTCCTCAACTTCATCATCTTCAATTTCCATATCAAATTCAGATTCAAAAGCCATTATTAGCTCAACTACATCAAGAGAGTCTGCTCCCAAATCTTCAATAAAAGCAGAATCTGTTGTGATTTCGCTTTCATTTATTCCTAATTGCTCTTCAATAATTTTTTTAACTTTTTCCAGTATCATAAGACATTCTCCTTTTTATGAATCTTGGCACAATGTACCGCACTTTATTATATAACATAGCTTCTGTTTTTGCAATAGTTTTTTTACTTTATTTTACCAAAAAAGCATTCAACGGCAAAATTGAATGCTTTTCATATTATTTACAGTTTGGACAACTTGAGCAATCGGAGCCACAGGAATGAGTAGCAGCAGAGGATCCGCCACGGTAATTATCTATTGCAGAACGAATGGCCTCCTCTGCCAGCACAGAACAGTGAACCTTTTCAGGCGGCAATCCATCAAGAGCTTCCATAACAGCTTTATTCGTCAGTTTCAAAGCTTCTTCTACGGATTTTCCCTTTACCATTTCTGTTGCCATTGAGCTTGTGGCGATAGCAGCACCACATCCAAATGTTTTGAATTTAACGTCTTTGATTACTTCATTTTCATCAATATCCATGTATATTTTCATTATATCTCCACACTTAGCATTACCAACCTGACCAACAGCATTGGCATTTTCTATTTCGCCAACATTACGTGGATTTGAAAAATGATCCATTACCTTTTCAGAATACATAAGTATAAACCTCCTTATTATGTCTATAAAATCAGTTGCTTCTTATTACTTCCTCATACAGCGGAGACATCATTCTAAGTCTTTCTATGATAGGAGGAAGAACTTCCAATACATAATCAACTTCTTCTTCGGTAGTATCTTCACCAACACTAAGTCTTAGTGATCCATGTGCTATCTCATGAGGCAAACCAATCGCCAAAAGAACATGAGAAGGATCTAGTGATCCTGATGCACATGCACTTCCGCTAGATGCTGCAATACCATGCATATCAAGCATCATAAGAATAGACTCACCTTCGATATACTGAAATGAAAAGTTTACATTATTACACAGTCTTGTGTCATCATATGGACCATTTAACTTGCAATAAGGGATCCTATCCAATATACCTTTTATAAGTTTATCACGCATTTTAGTCATATGAGAAATTTTTTCATCAAGATTTTCATTTGCAAGTTCCAAAGCTTTGCATAGTCCCGCCATTCCGGCAACATTTTCAGTTGCGGCACGTTTGCCTCTCTCCTGTCCTCCGCCGTGAATGAGATTGTCAATCCTGACACCATTACGGATATACAAAACTCCTACACCTTTAGGTCCATGGAATTTGTGAGCAGAAATTGAAATCATATCAGCACCTAACTCACTTACGCTAATTGGCATATGACCAATTGCCTGAACACAGTCTGTATGGAAAATGATTTTCTTTTCTTTACAGATTTTTGCAATTTCTGATATAGGCTCGATTGTACCTATTTCGTTATTTGCAGTCATTATGGACACTAAGATAGTTTTATCAGTTATAGCTTTTAATACATCCTCTGGGTTTACTCTTCCAACACTATCCACATCAAGATAAGTAACATCAAACCCGTGTTTTTCCAAGAACTCACATGCAGACAGTATGGCGTGGTGTTCAATCTTGGAAGTTATAATATGGTTGCCCTTTTCTTTATTTGCAAAGGCTACTCCCTTTATTGCCCAATTATCCGCCTCACAGCCTGATGATGTGAAATATATCTCGTTTGTTTTTGCACCAAGCTGTTTTGCAACACGTTCTCTTATTTCTAAAACTGCCTTTTCAGCAACTCTGCCTACTTCATAAAACTTTGAAGAAGCATTTCCGTATATATCAGTATAGTAAGGAAGCATTTCCTGTAAAACACTTTTGTCAAGAGAAGTTGTCGCATTATTATCCATATATACCTTCATAATATAACATCTCCTTTAATAACATTTGAATGCCTATTCATATTATAATTCAAACTCATTATTTTGTCAACTTTATTTATTCATTTATTATACATCAAAATACATAAATTTACTCTATACAAATCAGTTTTTTTGATGTATAATGATAAAAATTATACATTTACACTAATGGAGGAAATTTGGATTGAACATAGCCGGAATTATTTGCGAATACAATCCGTTTCATAACGGGCATAAATATCAAATAGAAATGCTGAAAAAAAGCTATGATGCTGTTGTGTGTATAATGAGCGGTAGCTTTGTACAACGCGGCGATGTGGCTATTTTTAACAAGTGGACAAGAGCCAAAGCTTGCCTTATGTCAGGCTGTGATTTGGTGATTGAACTTCCTGTTATCTACTCCCTATCCTCCGCTCAAGGCTTTTCAAGAGGTGCTGTCTCAATTCTTGACAAAACAAACGTTATTGATGTCCTATCCTTCGGAAGCGAGTCTGGAAATATGGGAGGACTAAGAGAAGCTGCTCTCATACTTAAAAATGAGCCGGAGTGCGTATCAACAAAAATTAAAGATTTATTAAAGCAAGGACTTTCCTACCCTGCTGCAAGAGAAATGGCATAC
>SVKH01000037.1 GCA_015068545.1 Oscillospiraceae bacterium | reverse complement strand
AAAGAGGCATCTCAGGAGCTTAGAAAAAGTGAATTTTGGTCTCGGTATATGTTCTTTAAGGAGGAGGAAAAAATCGACTTTCCTCTGCCTGAGTATACCAGACATCACGAAACTCAGGAGCTTATTGATGCTTTCAACTCCATCCTTCAGCGAAAACTGCGGACTGCAAAGCCTGAAAAACGTGCGTTTTCCGGCATAGTTGGTAGAGAGAAGGTTTCTGTTGAGGACATGGTACTTAAGGTGGAAAACTTTATAAAATCCCGTAAAAAAGCAAACTTCAGAGGAGTTTTTGAAGGAAGTAAATCAAAACCGGAGCTGGTTGCCACTTTCCTTGCGATTCTGGTAATGATAAGAGAAAGCAAAATTGTGGCAGAATATGACGAGGATCTGGGAGATTTTATTTTGACAGGTAAATGAGGTAAAATATGAATAAGGACAAAATCCCCTATGCAATAGAGGGAATACTTTTTGCGGCAGGAGAACCGGTAAAATCTGCTAAGCTTGCCGCAGTACTGGAAATTGAAATTGAAGCCGTAGAGGAGGCTGTGAGCCTGCTCAAATACGATTATGACACAAATGAGCGAGGGCTCATGATAATTGACATAGACGATGGATATCAGATATGTTCAAGACCGGAGTATTACAACTACATACAGATAATTCTGGGGGATCAGAGAAGACAAGCTCTTTCCAATGCAGCTATGGAGGCTCTTGCCATAATTGCGTATAAACAGCCGATTACAAGAGGACAGATAGAGTATATTCGTGGTGTAAACTCCGATAGTGCGGTAAATCGACTGTCGGAAAGAGGGCTAATAGAAGAATGTGGAAGGTTGGATGCGCCGGGAAGACCGGTACTGTATCGCACAACCCAAGGCTTTTTGAGATGTTTTGGTCTTTCCACGCCAAAGGACCTGCCGGAGCTTGATATGTCAAAGCTCAGTCCGGAATATGAGCAAATTTCCCTTGATATGGAGGAAAATACCGAAATTGAGGGACAGGAAGAGCTGGCTGCAGAAGAATGATATAGATGAAAGGATGTGTGGGAAATGGGCTATTTTATAGTCTTTCTGGCGGTGTTCCTGATAATAATCGCCGGAATATTGCTGTTTCCCATAAGGCTTTGCATTGCGTATAATAAGGACGAAACAAAGGGAACAGCGACCATGAATGTAAGGTATATGTTTTTTAACATTCGGGTGTACCCTTCAAAAAAGCCAAAAAAGCAGGACAAGCCAAAAGAACCGTTTTCCTATGAAAAGAAAAAGACAGAAATAGAAAAATATATTCGCATTTTTGATGCAATAAAAGCGGATATTATAAAGATTATAGACTATGCTACATCAAAGGCTATGATTGTGGAAAAAATCGGCATTAACATAGATTTTGGTTTTGATGATGCCATGCACACAGGTATATTCACAGGAATCATAAACGGATTTGTGTACAACATACTGGGGGTTATTCATCACCTAAGTGTGCTGGAAGAAATGGACGTAAATATCCAGCCTGTATTTGGGAAAAAGTGCTACAAAATCCAATCTCAGTGCATAATCAGAATAAAAAACGTGCATATTATAGTTGTTGCAATCAACGTACTTAAATTGATGAGAAAAATGAAGAAAGTATAAAGGAGGCAGATAAAAATGGCAGAACATCCTATTGAGGGACTTATGGATACTGCGATGAGCAATATCAAAGCGATGGTGGACGTGAACACCATAGTAGGTGACAGTGTCACAACTCCTGACGGAACTGTAATAATCCCTATCTCCACCGTAAGCTTTGGCTTTGGAGCAGGAGGAACTCAGTTTGCGGCAAAGTCCGAGTCGGTTACCCCGCAAAATCCTATGTTTGGCGGTGGATGCGGAGGCGGAGCAAACGTGAAACCAATAGCATTTTTGGTGGTTGGCAACGGTAATGTGCGTCTTCTTCCTATAAGTGACAAGGTAACTCCGGTGGATAAAATTATAGACCTGATGCCGGATATGATAGACAAGATAAACGGTACTCTTTCGGGGGCTGTGGAAAAGCTTGCAAAGCGCAAGGACAAAAAATCCGCAAAGACCGAAGTACGCGAAAAAACAGAAACAACTACTTATGTAGATGTGGCAGAATAATAACACATTTTAAGTCCCGAAAAAGACCGGTGTCTGGCTGTTTTTAAATGATTAAATTCAGGGAAATCAGTCAGATACAGTGTTTTTGCGGACTTTTTTAATAAATAAACTTAGGAGATAAAAATATGTCATATACGCAACTTGACAAAATGCTTATGAAGGTGCAAAAGCCTACCAGATATACCGGTGGTGAGCTGAATGCGGTGATGAAGGATGCAAAAAGTGTGGATTGCCGATTCGGATTTTGCTTTCCGGATGTGTATGAAATTGCCATGAGCCATCTGGGACTTAAAATTCTTTATCACCTTTTGAATGAAAGGGAAGATACATACTGTGAACGTGTATTTGCGCCTTGGACGGATATGGAGGCGGAAATGCGAAAAAACGGCATGGGACTGTTTGCTCTTGAAACAGGTGACGAAGTGAAAAACTTTGATATGCTTGGATTCACTATGCCGTATGAGCTGTGTTACTCAAATATTATAAATATGCTGGACCTTGCCGGTATACCGGTTTTGGCAAAGGATAGAGACGAGGATATGCCTATAATTTGCGGTGGAGGACTTTGTGCATATAATGCAGAGCCTATTGCCGAGGTTTTTGATTTTATGACAATGGGCGAAGGCGAAGAGGTTCTGAACGAGGTTGTTGACGCCTACGTCAGATGGAAAAAATCGGGAAAGGGCAGTAAAAAGGATTATCTTCGTGAAATTGCGGAGATTGAAGGAGTGTATGTTCCGTCTTTTTACGATGTGGAATACAATCCGGACGGAACTGTAAAAAGCATTACACCGAATGAGCCTTGTGCAAAGCCGGTTGTAAAAAAGAGGATAATGAAGGACTTCGACAAGGCGTATGCGCCGGAGGAAATCATAGTGCCATACGGCGAAGTGGTCCACGACAGAGTTATGCTGGAGGTCTTTCGCGGATGCATAAGAGGTTGCCGTTTTTGTGAAGCAGGCTATGCCTACCGACCTGCAAGGGAAAGAAAGGCGGAAACTCTTACCGAGCTGTGCGATAAGCTTTTGGGTTGCAGCGGATATGACGAAGTATCGCTTTCTTCGCTGTCTACAAGCGATTATACTCAGCTTAAGGAGCTAACCGATAATCTTATAGAAATGACCGAAGCTAAAAAGATAGGACTGTCACTACCGTCATTGAGAATTGATAATTTCTCCTTGGAGCTGATGGAAAAGGTACAAAAGGTCAGAAAATCCGGAATAACCTTTGCTCCTGAGGCAGGTACACAAAGACTTCGTGACGTTATCAATAAGAATATAACGGAGGAAAATATCCTAGCTTCCACCAAGATGCTGTTTGAAGGCGGATGGACAAATGTTAAACTCTATTTTATGATAGGTTTGCCCACAGAAACCCACGAGGATATCTTGGGTATTGCCGACCTCTCCCAGAAGGTTTTGGACGAGTATTTCTCCATACCAAAGGAGGAAAGAGCAAAGAATATCAATATAACTACAAGTACTTCCAGCTTTATTCCGAAGCCATTCACTGCCTTTCAGTGGGCAAAGCAGGATTCCAGAGAGGAAATCATAAATAAGCAGGACACTTTAAAGGCGGCTATAAAATCAAGACGTATCCGCTACAACTGGCATGATAACAAAATCAGCTATTTGGAGGGAGTATTTGCAAGAGGTGACCGTAGACTTTTGCCGGCAGTTATAGAGGCGGTAAAACGTGGATGCAAATTTGATAGTTGGGACGAGCATTTCAAGTTCCATACATGGTTAGAGGTATTCTCCGATTGCGGAATTGATCCGGATTGGTATCTAAGAGAGCGAAGCTACGACGAAGTACTGCCATGGGATCACATCAGCATAGGTATAACAAAGGACTTCTTTATCAGAGAAAACGAAAAAGCAAAAAGAAACGAAACCACTCCAAACTGCCGCGAAAAATGTGCAGGCTGTGGTGCAAACTGTTTTGGGGCAGGTGTGTGCAATGAGTAATTATATTTTAAAATATGCAAGAGATGAACGTGTGAAATACATTTCGCACTTGGATTTTATCCGCACATTTCACCGTGCGGTGAGAAGGACAGACCTTAAAATGAGCTTTTCCCAAGGGTTTAATCCTCATCCTGTTATGACGATTGCCATGCCGTTGTCTGTGGGTATAACGTCAGACTGCGAGTATATAAAAATCGGATTTGATGGAGATTATTCCTGCGATGAGATTATGGAAAAGCTAAACGGTGCATTCCCTCCGGGGTTTGAAATCCGTGCAGTGGTTTTGGCGGAGGGTAAAAAGTATGACTTTGCTCAGCTTAACAGAGCGATTTATGTAGTTGAGGCAGAGTGTAACGATACCGAACTTTTTGATGCAGAAGCTTTTATGAAAAATCAGGAGCTGAAGGTGATGAAAAAGTCCAAAAGCGGGGTAAAGGAATCGGATATACGCCCATACATATACGATCTTTCGGCTAATGTACTGTCAAAGGACAAGCTGATTCTTACTATGTGCGTTGCGGCAGGCAATGAGTACAATCTTAAGGTGGATACTGTAATTGACGCTATGCAGAAATATACCCAAGGGTTCAGTGTGAAATTTTTTGCGGCACACCGCAAGGCAATTCTGGCAGGAGAAAACGAACTGATATAATTATAGGATGCAGAAAATATTTGTTTCTGCATTCTTTTTTTTAGAAATTTGTGTTTTTTTGATTCAATGCCGGTGTAAGCTTTTAGATTTGCCGAAAGACGTATGGCGTGAGCAAAGTGACCTGCAATCTTTTTATATAAAGATATACACTTTTAACATTGTCCAACATATCTCTTTTTCCGATAAATTTATTTAGTTGCTGTTGCAAATGTGAATAAGCTGTGCTATAATAAATAAAAATGAATAATAACTACATGGGAGCTTAGTGTGCTAGGCTGAGAGGAAGTAATCCAACTTCGACCATTTAACCTGATGCGGATAATGCCGCCGTAGGAAGATAGACATAGCTTTTAGCGGATAATCCATCAGGGTTATCCGTTTTTTTAATTTTAATTGGGAGTGATAATAATGCGAAATTACACAACACAAATGGATGCGGCAAAAAGAGGTATCATAACGGCTGAAATGAAGTCGGTAGCGGAAAAAGAATTTAGAACACCGGAGGAAATCAGAGATTTGGTGGCAAAAGGTCAGGTTGCAATATGTGCAAATAAATTGCATACTTGTCTTGAACCTAATGGTGTGGGTTCTATGCTCCGGACCAAAATCAACGTCAATCTTGGTGTATCCAAAGACTGTAAGGATTATGATGTTGAAATGAAAAAAGTTATGGCGGCAGTAGATATGGGTGCAGAGGCTATAATGGATTTGTCCTCACACGGAAACACACAGCCATTCAGAAAAAAGCTTGTAAATGAATGCCCGGCAATGATAGGAACAGTCCCTGTATATGATAGCGTTATTCATTATCAGAGAGATTTGGCAACTCTCACGGCAGGAGACTTTCTTGATGTCATAAGACTTCATGCACAGGATGGAGTTGATTTTGTGACCATTCACTGCGGTATTACAAGAAAGGCCATAGAGCAAATAAAAAAACACAAAAGAAAAATGAATATTGTGTCTCGTGGAGGTTCTTTAGTTTTTGCGTGGATGAGTATGACAGGGAAAGAAAACCCGTTCTATGAATATTATGACGAAATACTCGATATTTGCCGTGAATATGATGTAACAATTTCACTGGGAGATGCCTGCCGCCCAGGGTGTCTGGCAGATGCAAGTGATGTATGCCAGATAGAAGAGCTGGTAAGGCTTGGCGAGCTTACAAAGCGTGCATGGGAAAAGGATGTTCAGGTTATGGTAGAAGGCCCGGGACATATGCCTTTAGACCAGATCGAAGCAAATATGAAACTTCAGCAGACAATCTGCATGGGTGCGCCCTTTTATGTACTCGGTCCGATTGTTACTGATATTGCTCCCGGATATGACCACATTACATCTGCAATAGGCGGAGCCATAGCGGCATCGGCAGGTGCGGGATTCCTTTGTTATGTAACGCCTGCGGAACATCTGGCGCTTCCCAATCTGGATGATGTTAAGCAAGGCATTATAGCGTCAAAAATTGCGGCGCACGCAGCAGATATTGCAAAGAAGATTCCCCACGCAAGAGATATTGACGATGCTATGGCTGATGCAAGGCGGACTCTTGACTGGGAAAAGCAATGGGAATGCTCCATAGATCCTGAAACTGCAAGGAAAATCCGAGATGACAGAAAACCGGAAATTGAGGAAAGCTGTTCTATGTGCGGTAAATTCTGTGCAGTCAGAAGTATGAACAAAGCACTAAACGGCGAGTATATTGATATTTTGTAATTTGATGCTTGCAGGATGTTATGTGTTGATGTATAATAAAAATATTAATTTGTAAAGGAGCTTGAAAAATGAAAACAAAAACTCAAAAAATAGTTATGTCATCTTTGCTTGCGGCTCTTTGCTGTGTGGTAACAATGATTATCAAAATACCTTCACCGCTAAAGGGATACTTGAATTTGGGAGATTGCGTTGTGCTTCTTTCCGGATGGCTGTTATCTCCTGCATACGGATTTGCAGCAGCAGGTATTGGTTCTGCCCTTGCGGACATATTCTCAGGGTATATTCTGTATGCTCCTGCAACATTTATTATAAAGGGCATTATGGCTATTGTTGCACATTTTTGTTTCAAGTATTTGAAAAATAGATTTGGAAACCTATCTTCAAAAATTATCGGTGGGGTTTTGGCTGAAATTGAAATGGTTATCGGATATTTTGTTTTTGAAGGGTTTATATATGGCTTTTTGCCGTCAGCTGTAAATATTCCGGCAAATGCAGTACAGGGCATAGCAGGTCTTGTCATTGGAATAATTCTTATTAAGGTATTTGAAAAAACAAGAATGTTTTAGTTTTCTGTTATTTTGTAGGAGCTTTTTTCAAGGTATGACTAAGAGAAAAAGGAACGATAGAAGCTGATTTTGAGGGTGGGGAATATAAATTCCTTACCCTCATTGTTGTATAGGAAAACGCGTTGCGGTAGTTTGCACCATCTGTCGGTGGAGTTTTGTGGGAAAAAAGCATTCTGGAGCGAGGCATAACTTTAGCCAAAAACATTGACCTTTACGCAGGAAGTGTGATATAATTATCATAACTATAATCTTGTAAACTGGAGGGATAGTATGATACGCAAATCGCTTATATCCTTAATCCATGTAGGAGCATCCATTCAGCGTTGGAATGACCATATACGCCCATGGAACGGATTTTCCGAAATAGATAAACAAGCCCACAAAATGGTGTACGCATATGTGATAGCTACTTGTGAAGGCGAAGGAAATTATGACCCGCTAAAACTGGTAGAAGGCGGAATATTTGAATATTTGCACAGGATAGTTTTAACCGATATAAAGCCGCCTATATACCACTACCTTATGAAGGAAAAGGGTGACCAGATAAATGACTGGGTGCTGAATGAACTGAAAGGTCAGCTAGAATCCTTAAAGGGTGACTTTTACGAAAAAATGTGCCGCTACTACCGTGACGGCGAGTATGCCAAAAAGGAGAAACAGATACTTCGTGCGGCGCACTATTATGCAACCCACTGGGAGTTTGACGTAATATATCCGCAGAACAAAACAACTTATGGCATAGAACAGGTTAAGGCAGAGGTGGAAAAAGGACTTGCATCCTGCAACACATTTGACGGATTTTCCCGCTTTGCCACAAACCCTGATTTGCAGGAATTTTTATCCCTTATAGGCAAGCTGCGTTACCAACAGAGGTGGTCAAGAGCTGTGAGAATGCCGGCAACCTCTGTTATGGGACATATGTTGGTAGTTGCGATTTTATCCTATTTTGCATCTCTTGAGTGCGGAGCAGGGAAAAAACGTATTGTGAATAACTTCTTTGGAGGTCTGTTCCATGATATACCTGAGGTTTTGACCAGGGATATAGTTTCTCCGGTAAAAACGTCGGTAAAGGGACTTGACGATATAATAAGCGGTATAGAAGATGAGCAAATGCGAAGGATTATATATCCTCTTGTTTCGGAGGAAATAAAAAAGGATTTGGAATTTTATGTACAGGACGAGTTTAAATCCAAAGTGTCCATTGACGGCAAGCGCATTGTGGTTTCATCAGATGAAATTAACGAAAAATACAATAAGGACGAAAACAACCCGATTGACGGCGAGATAATCAGAGCTTGTGACCATCTTTCCGCGTATATGGAAGCTTATATGTCCATAAAATATGGCATAAATTCGGAGCAGATACAGCAGGGATATCACAGTCTTTTCCAACGTTACGAGAACAAGGTGATTGGCTCGGTAGATTTCGGACAGTTGTTTGACTATTTCAGAATATGAAAAAAGAATTGAACGCGCAAGAAGCAAGAGAAAAGGCTCTTAGGTATTTGGAGTATCGATCACACTCGGAAAAGGAGTTGTGCGACAAGCTAAAAAGGGCAGGAGCAAAGGAAGAGGATATCCCGACTGTTATGGAGTTTTTAAGGGAATATGGATTTGTGAACGACTGCCGGTACGCAAAACACATGGCGAAAGATTTAAAAAATATTAAAAAATACGGAAAACACCGTATTGCGTCCGAGCTAAAATTTCGTGGGATTTCCTCCGAGTACATAGAGGAAGCCTTGTGCGAGTTGGAGGATGATGAAGCGACAGAGCTTATGCCTCTTGTCACGAGAAAGATTGGTAGTGATTTTGAAAGAAAAAATATAGAAAAAGCCATACGGTATTTTGTCTACCGCGGTTATAGCTATGAGGATATTAAGACCTGCATAGATAGGTTAAAGGAAAACTACACAGAGGACTGAAAGGATTTTGCAATGAAAATAGGAATGGTGTCGTTGGGCTGTCCGAAGAATCAGACAGACGCAGAAACTATGCTTGGAATATTGACGGAAAATGGGCATACCATAGTAGCAGACCCCAAGGAAGCTGAGGTTATAATAGTAAACACATGTGGATTTATAGATCCTGCCAAGCAGGAATCCATTGACGCAATACTGGAAATGTCAGAGTATAAAAAAGAAGGTGCGTGCAAGCTGCTGATAGCCACAGGATGCTTGGCAGAACGCTACCACGATGCTTTTAAAGAGGAGCTTCCCGAGGTAGATGCAGTCGTTGGAGCAGGAGATTACCATACTATAAACGAAGTTATAGAAAAAGCACAAAATGGCGAAAGGGTGTGTCTTTTTGGTAATCAGAATTGCGAAATTCCGGAAAATCTCCCCAGAGTTCTGACAACGCCGGGGTATACTGCATATCTTAAAATTGCCGACGGTTGCGACAATAACTGCACCTACTGTGCAATACCTATGATACGAGGTAAATTCCGGAGCAGAAAGATGGAGGATGTAGTGCAGGAAGCGGAGGAGCTTGCCCAAAGCGGTGTGCGTGAGCTTATAGTAATTGCGCAGGATACTACTCGCTATGGCATAGATATATACGGTGAGTATTCTCTGGATAAACTGCTATCAAGACTTTCCGAAATAGAAGGAATCCGTTGGATTCGCGTGCATTATTTCTACACCGAAGCCATAACGGAAAAACTTATAGACACTATGGCAGCAAGTGAAAAAATATGTCACTATATAGATATGCCGATTCAGCATATAAATAACGATATATTAAGGCGCATGGCAAGACGTACCAATAAGCAGGAGATAATAGAAAAAATCAACTATATCCGAAAGAAAATGCCGGATGTGGCTATACGCACTTCCATAATTACAGGCTTTCCGGGAGAAACCGAGGAGCAGTTTGCGGAGCTATACGACTTCGTGAGTGAAATCAAGTTCGACAGAATGGGAGTTTTTGCTTACTCAAAGGAGGAGGACACGCCTGCGGCGAACTTCGACTCTCAAGTGGAGGAAAGTGTAAAAGAAGAGCGTCGTGACAGGCTGATGGAGCTGGGGCAGGCGATTTCCCTTGAAAAAAACCGTGGCAAGATCGGCTCGGTTATAGAGGTTTTGTGCGAAGGGTATGATCGGGACAACTTCATGTACTATGGCAGAAGCTATGCTGACAGTATAGAAGTGGACGGAACGGTGTACTTTGCCGCAGAGGACGAAGTGGAAATAGGCGAATTTGTAATGGTAGAGATTCTGGATGGGGACGAATATGACCTGACCGGAAAAACCTGCTGAATGTGAAGGACAGAAAGGAATAGGTTATGAATATAGCAAATAAACTTACAATACTACGCATAATAATGGTACCGTTTTTTATGCTGTTTTTGATGCTGGATATCACAAATCCGGTGTATATTACTTTGGCTCTTGTGCTGTTTGTTGTTGCATCACTTACCGATACTTTGGACGGGCAGATAGCTCGCAAGTACAACATGATAACTAATTTTGGTAAATTTATGGATCCTTTAGCGGATAAAATGTTGACAACATCAGCTTTTTTAGGATTGATGAGCTTTGGCAGAGCATCAGCTTGGGCGGTAATGCTGATTTTGACAAGAGAATTTATTGTTTCAGGAATCAGACTTGTTGCAGCCGGTGAGGGAAAGGTAATTGCTGCGTCCATTTGGGGAAAGCTGAAAACTGTTTTTCAAATGGTAGCTATCATAGCATCTATCCTGCTTTTGTATCCTGTTTTTCCGGAGCAGACGGCAGTTTTTGTTACAAATATCCTGATTTGGCTGTCTGCTATAATCACTGTAATATCGGGAGCAGATTATGTACTTAAAAATCTTGATGCATTCCGCGGAGCAAAATAAGGCATGAAAAGGATTATCAGCAGAGTAAGAAAAGCCGTAGAAGACTACGACATGATAAACGACGGAGACAGAATTGGTGTAGGAGTCTCCGGTGGCAAGGACAGCCTTGTGCTTTTGGGTGCGCTTGCAGGTTTATCCCGATACTATCCTAAGAAATTTGAGGTAGTAGGATTGACATTGGATATGGGATATAATGCCGACTATTCAGGCATTCAAAACTATTGCAAGGAGCTTGGCGTGGAATATATAGTAAAGCCTACCAACATAGCGGAAGTGATTTTTGACTACCGCAAAGAGGAGAATCCTTGTTCCTTGTGTGCAAAAATGCGCAGAGGTGCGCTGAATGACCTTGCTATCGATACCGGTTGTCGGAGAGTGGCATTGGGGCACCACAATGATGATGTATTAGAAACATTCCTTTTGAGTTTGTTGTATGAGGGCAGAGTGAACTGTTTTTCACCTGTTACATATCTTGACAGAACAGATTTGTATTCTATAAGGCCGATGATATATGTGCGTGAAGGAGATATAAAGGGTGTAGCAAGAAGACTGGAGCTTCCGGTAGTTGCAAGTAACTGTCCGGTGGACGGTCACACAAAGAGAGAAGAAGTAAAGAACATTCTGGCAACCCTTGACAAATCTGTGAATGCAGGGCTGAAAAAGCGAATGTTTACCGCTATACAGACCAGTGGTATAGATGGCTGGAAAAGGGAAGGAAACTCTCCGAAAAAACAAACCGGAAAAGAGGGGTAATAATGCTGTCAAAACTAAGCTCGGTAGGGCTACTTGGCATAGATGGATACATAGTGACGGTAGAGGCGGATGTGGCACCGGGACTGCCTGCGTTTGAGATAGTAGGACTTCCGGATGCAACCGTAAAAGAAGCAAAGGACCGAATCAGGTCCGGCATAAAAAATTCGGGATTTGTTTTCCCGACAAAACGAATAGTGATAAATCTGGCACCGGCATCGCTCAGAAAGGAAGGTGGAGGATATGACCTTCCTATGGCAGTAGGTGTTTTGGTGGCAACAGGACAACTGCCGCAGATTTCGGAGGATACTGTAATTATAGGAGAATTGTCTCTTGACGGGACGGTAAATGGTGTTACCGGAGTTCTGCCTATGGTTATATCCGGCTATAAAAAAGGCTTTAAAAACTTTTATGTACCGGCGGAAAATGCAAAGGAGGCAGGCGTAATAGATGGAGTTAATATCTACCCTGTCCATAGCATCAGCGAACTTTGTCGGCATTTAAGAGGCGATGACGAGATAGAACGACTGGAGGTAGATGCAAAATCCCTCTTTGAAAACCAATGCGGATCTCTTTTGGATTTTTCTGATGTTAAGGGACAGGAATCGGCAAAGCGCGCACTTGAAGTTGCGGCAGCAGGGAATCATAACGTACTCATATTGTGGTTGACATTCCCAGCTTATGCAAATGCAGTTATATCAAGGGTTTCGCAGGTTGATATTGCTGCATAAAATAGCCCTATTTTTACATTTTTCAA
>SVKH01000036.1 GCA_015068545.1 Oscillospiraceae bacterium | reverse complement strand
TCAGAATGTAGTATTTTATCCAAAGAGGGATAGTCTGCATTCTTTTTTTATCTTACTTTAATTTAAAAGGTTAATGAGTCATACAGGGAAACACATTAAAAAGTCCTATGGGCATCTTTTATACTGTCATATAACTGCTGTACGGACACAGGATGATAACGATAGAAAAGAGAGAAAAAATGCAAAGTTTACCATCGGATTTATATGCATAGACTTTTTAGAAATCCGTAGGGGTATGACAGTATCCCGAACACATTAGCGGATGTGTATAATATATTACATATGTCGCCGCTACGGCATATTTCAGCATCGGACAAAGGTCGCCTGAGTTTAGCAGGAAGTGATGCCACCGCAGGGGAAACCCAACCTGAAATTGCGGGAATATTACTAACCTGACAATATGTCAACCCAAGTACATACTCCTTATACAAAAGGAGACAGATATTAAATATACAAGAGAAATCGTTGCTGTTATGCGGTTTGCAGGTATTTCAAACGAGGAAATACAGAGGTAACGCATTTCCAAATCAGACGCTACAGCTATGCCCGATGACTGGAAGAAAGGACTATTTATGACTCATATATACAAAAACAATACATACAAAAATTTAGAAGCTCAATTTAACAAACTATTCCGACATATAAATGTGGGAAGCTACAAGACAAGAGAACGATATGCAAAGGCATTTAAGCGATTTATGATCTTTTTAGCAAAAGAATATAACCTGCAAAAGCTATCCAACATATCACAAAAACACATTCTTGCATACTTAAAATATATGCAAAGTAAAAACCTTGCAGCATCAACTGTAAAAACGGAACTTGCGGCAATCAGATTCTTCCACGACAGTATGCCATACACAAGAGAGAAGCTGCCTAGCAACGATGACCTTGACCTAAAACGCAGAACATTTGGTGGTGTGGACAGAACCTGGACAAATCAAGAATACAATTTGATGCAGTCTCAGGCTATGATGACAGGACACAAGGACTATGTTGCCATTCTATCTCTTGCAAGGTATGCAGGACTTCGTTTAGAGGAATGCTTCAGAATCGATACGAATGATGCAAGAAAAGCATTAGAAACAGGCAGATTATTTGTAAAAGGCAAAGGTGGACTTACAAGATATGTCCCTATCAACAAGCCTATAAGGATAACTCTTACAGAAGTCTTAAAGACAACTCCAAATGGACAAAAGTTATTTGTTGCACCATATGACAAAACTCATCTTGCAATGAAGAGATTGCAATGCTTTATCTCATATCACCGAAAAACTTTTACCGGCAACAGAATTACATTCCACGGACTTCGTCATACATTTGCACACGAGCAATATGAAAAGTTCATACAAGAAGGCTACTCCGACTACAAAGCACGGAAGAAAGTGTCGGAGCTTTTGGGACATCACAGAGATGATGTGACAAGAATATATCTATCGGATGGTGATGACAATGCTTAATAAATATAATGATGTGTTGACTGTCGAAGAACTATGCGAAGTTTTACGGATCGGTAAAAACACAGCGTATCGGCTACTTAAAAGTAACGAAATAAAGTCTGTTAAAATCGGAAAAATATATAAAATCCCGAAAAAATCTGTAAGAAAATATCTTGAAAAAAATACTTGAAGGTCGTGTCCGTCAATGGTATACTAAAGCTGTTGACGGACTACCTAACATCAAAAGAAAGGAGAATGTCTATGACAAAAGGTAGTCTACAAATAAAAGCAAATAAGTATTACGCCGTATTTCGAGTGAACGGAAAACTCAAATGGCACAGTCTTGGGATTGATGCAAAGCGCGGCAACAAGCGAAAAGCTGAGCAGGCAATGTCAGAGCTTACCGCACAGTACAATGAAAGTCCTGAAGATTTTAATAAAACAGCCCTGACCGATTATATTGAAATATGGCTCGAAAGTGTAAAGCCTCACATTGACATCATAACACATGAAGGCTATTTGCAGTGTGCTAAAAAACACATAATCCCCTACTTCAAAGAAAAGAAAATCGCGCTTCAGGACGTGAAGATACAGGACATAGAAGAATACTATAACTACAAATCAACTGCAGGACGGCTGGATAAAAAGCCCGGTGGATTATCCTCACGGACAATCAAGCTGCATAGCATTATACTTAATCTTGTATTCAAAAAAGCAATTCACGATGGAATCTTAAAAAGTAATCCTTGCGAATATGCGAAGATCCCTAAAATGGCAAAGACACAGCCTGTTGCAAAATTTTACACAGTAGAGGAATGTAAAAAACTGCTTGATATCACACAAGGGACTCCACTTCACGATATGATATACATAACCACGATTTACGGGTTACGACGGTCAGAGATGATGGGGCTAAAATGGGATGCTGTTGATTTTGAAAATGATACACTAACCATCAGGCATACAGTTGTAATGCAAAATAAAATTGTTGCGAAGGATAAAACAAAAAACAGAACAAGTATGCGAACATACCCCCTATTAGATGATGTCAAAAAAATACTCCTGAAAATGAAATCCGAACAGAAAAAGAATAAAAAACTTTTTGGGAATTGCTATCAGGAGACAGGATATATTTTTGCCAAAGAGGACGGAACACAGTTTTATCCAAGTTATCCAACTCATGAATTGCAGAAGTGTATAAAAAAGAACAACTTATCCCACATACGCTGGCATGATTTACGACATTCCTGCGCAAGCCTGCTTATCCTGAAAGGTTGGCAGATGAAAGAAATATCCGAATGGTTAGGCCACGCAGATATTGGAACGACAATGAATATTTACGGCCACTTAAATCTTGACCATAAGCGTAAGTTAGGCAACACATTAAATGGTCTGCTTGGGTAAATGTTAGAAAAATGTTAGAAAATCAAATTTTAGCGGTTTATTAAAGAATAGCAAAAACCGCTTAACACTAGCTGTTAAGCGGTTTTCTACTGGTACGCGATCAGGGGCTCGAACCCTGGACACCCTGATTAAGAGTCAGGTGCTCTACCAACTGAGCTAATCACGCATATTCCATTGACAACTTCTATATACTACCACATAACATTCACTTTGTCAATACTTTTTTTAAAAAAAATAGAAAAAAATTGATACCGCCCAAAACAGGGCAGTATCAACTCCTATATTTATTTTATCACTCTGCAACTTCCACTTCCGCACTTGTACTTTCGGTTTGCGGAACCTCATCCGCTCCACCTGTGCAACACGATGCCAGCACACAGCAGCATACGCCTACGGACAGCATAGCCGCCAAAAACTTTACCATCTTTTCTTTTAACAAAAAACTACCTCCTTCTCGGAAATGCGCTTACATCTCATTCTTATGATATGTGCCACAAAAATATTCCGAAAAGGAGGAAAAATTATAATACCTTGCTCAAAAATGCCTTTGTACGGTCATTTTTCGGATTGGAGAAGATCTCATCCGGCGTACCTTCTTCAACTATCATTCCGCTATCCATGAAGATTACGCGGTCTGCAACCTCTCGTGCAAATCCCATTTCGTGTGTAACCACAGCCATAGTCATACCCTCTGTTGCAAGCTTTTTCATAACATCCAAAACCTCGCCTACCATCTCAGGGTCAAGAGCAGATGTAGGCTCATCAAACAGCATAACATCCGGCTTCATGCAAAGTGCACGGACTATGGCAATTCTCTGCTTTTGTCCTCCGGAAAGTTGCGCCGGATACGCATCTCTTCTATCAGCAAGCCCTACCATTTCCAGTAGCTTCATTGCCTCTGCCTCTGCTTCCTGCTTGGTCATTTTTCTAAGCTTTACAGGTGCCAGAATGATATTTTTTAGCACTGTAAGATGCGGAAAAAGATTGAAGTTCTGGAAAACCATTCCCATTTTTTGACGATGAACATTTATGTCAATTTTAGGATCTGTAATATCCACACCCTCAAAGTAAACCTTGCCCTTTGTGGCAGATTCCAACAGATTCAAAGATCGCAAAAATGTAGATTTTCCTGATCCTGACGGACCAATTATTACTACAACTTCTCCCCTTTTAATTTCGGCTGATACCTCGTGAAGAGCATGAATCTCCTCTCCGTAGTACTTACAAAGCCCATCGGTTTTGATGATAACATTATCTCTCACTCTTTCTCAGCCTCCTTTCCACCTTACCTACAACGTGTGTAAGGAATACCACAATTATGAGGTATATCAAAGCAACCGCAAATAGCGGTAAAAATGCCGAAAATGTTCTTCCTCTTATAATGTCTCCGCCCTTTGTCAAGTCCATAATTCCCACGTATCCGGCAATTGATGTTTCCTTTATAAGTGCGATAAATTCATTAAGAAGAGTTGGTAATACCGTCTTGAACACTTGTGGAATTACCACATATATCATAGTCTGAACATAGTTAAATCCCAAAGATCGGCTGGCTTCAAACTGACCGTTATCGATGGACATTATTCCGCCTCTTAAAATCTCTGCAACGTATGCACCGGAGTTTATACCAAAGGCTATGGCAGCGACCATAATACCATTATTGGAAGAAGCAAAAATAATGAAGTACGCAATCAAAAGCTGCACAACTACCGGTGTTCCTCTGATTACGGTAAGGTATACCTTGCAAAGCATATCCACAAGATAAAACAGATAATAACCAAATCCGCCTCTTCGTTTCATATCTTTACCCGTCTTATCAAAAGTAGAACGAATCATAGCAACGACTATACCTATCACTACGCCCAATAGCAGCGCCATAACTGTGATGATAACGGTATTTTTAAACCGTTTACGAGATATTTCCAACGGTTGTCATCCACAAAGTTCAGTATAAACTGTTCCTTCAAACTCAAAATATCATCTCCCACGTTAATAAAATTAAAAGGGAGTGTTAAAAAACCTCAGCCTTTTAACAATCCCTTATTTTCTCAATTACTCAGCGCTGATATACTTATTGATAATAGTTTCAACAGTACCGTCTGCAATCAATTCTTCAAGAGCAGCATTTACCTTTTCAAGAAGCTCTGTATTTTCCTTTGAGATTGCAATAGCATAATCTTCTGTAGCATAGTTTGTTTCAAGGATTACAAGACCTTCATTTGCTTCTACGAAAGACTTTGCAGGTTGGTTATCTATGATAACGCAATCTACCTTATCGCTTACCAATGCTGCGATAGCATCTGTACCCTTGTTGAAAGGAAGAACCATCTCATCGCCAAATTCATCTGCTGCATAGATGTGACCTGTTGTATCCTGTTGAACACCAATCTTCTTGCCGGCAAGGTCATCAAGAGATTGAATTGGTGAGCCTTCCTTAACTACGATAGACTGAATACCTGTTGCATAAGAAGTTGTGAAATCTACACTTTGCTTTCTTTCATCAGTAACAGTCATACCTGCCATACCCATATCGTACTTACCTGTTTGAACACCTGCAACGATTGAGCCGAACTCTGTATCTACGATTTCAAGTGTCATACCGATTTTACCGGCAATAGCTTCAGCAATTTCAGCATCGATACCAACGATCTTTTCATTCTCGTAGAATTCGTATGGAGGGAAAGTTGCGTTTGTAGCCATTGTAAGAACATCATCGCCCTTACCGCCGCAGCCTGCAAGCATTCCTGCTGACATGATACCTGCCATAACAAGTGCCAAACTCTTAATTAAATTCTTTTTCATAGTAAATATCCTCCCTATGTAATCTTAATTATCCTGTACATTCTATCACAAAGTCTATATTTATTCAAGCATTTTCTAAAAAATTATACCCTCTTTGGAAAAAAACGCATAAATATACAACAAAACATCACTTTCCTACGCAGAAATTATGGAAAATTTCGCTGACAATATCCTCCGAAACAGTATCTCCCGTAATTTCCCCAAGGAAGTTTATACCCTCGTATATATCAAGAGCAGCAAGGTCCTGAGGCAGCCCGTCATTTACAGCCTGACGTCCTCTTATGAGAGCATCCCTGCACTGCCCAAGCGCCGCTACATGACGCATATTGGTAAGCAGAACCTGATCATTTTGACCTATTTCGCCTATGCTGTACATATCCTTTATTACGCGAGCAAGCTCATCCACACCTTCACCGGTTTTTGCCGAAATTTTCACTGCATTCTGAAAAATTTCATTGTCCGCATCCACCGGCTCTATGTCGGTTTTATTCGCAATTACTATCCTCTTTTTATCCGCGGTCATATCAAGGAGAACCCGGTCTTCCTCATCAATTTTTCGGGTAGTATCGCATACAAGGATAATCAAATCCGCTTCATCTACTGCTCTTTTTGATCTTTCTACACCTATCTTTTCCACAGCATCCCCTGTTTCCCGTATGCCTGCGGTATCCAGTAGCCTTAGCGGCACACCTGACAGGTTAACAAACTCTTCTATTATATCTCTTGTAGTTCCGGCAATATCGGTAACTATCGCCCTTTCTTCTCCTGCAAGACAATTTAAAAGAGAAGATTTACCCACGTTGGGCTTGCCTATAATGGCGGTCTTTATACCGTCCTTTAGCACCTTTCCGCTTTGAGAAGTGGCAAGAAGTTTTTCCACCTTGCAAAGCTGGGTGCTTAGTTCCTCGCCTATTCCGCCGATTGTAATATCCTCCAGATCTTCATCCGGATAATCTATCGCAACCTGCATTCGTGCCGCAAGATGTACAAGAGCCTGCCTTATTTCGTTTATCTTAACCGATAGCTTTCCTTCCGCCTGAGACAAGGCATTTTTCTGCGAAAGAGCTGTTTTCGCATTGATGATGTCTATAACGCCTTCCGCCTGAGACAAATCTATTCTGCCGTTTAAAAACGCTCGCTTGGTAAATTCTCCCGGCTGTGCCGGATAAGCTCCTGCCCGAATCAAGGCATGCAAAACCTGCTCCTGCGCAGAAATACCGCCATGGGTGCTGATTTCCACCACATCTTCTCGTGTGTATGTCCTTGGCGCAAGCATAACCGTAACCAAAACCTCGTCTATTCTCTCTCCATGTTCGTCTACGATATGACCGTAGGAAACACTATGGCTTGCCGCCGATTTCAGCGAAGTCCTGCCACTAAAAATCTTGTCACATATTTCTACCGCACGGTCTCCGCTGACGCGAATTACAGCGATTCCGCCAACACCTCTTGGAGTCGCGACCGCCGCTATTGTTCTGTCTGTCATATTATTTTTCCTCTAAAAGTTCCTGAAGTGCACTCATAAATGAATTTATATCGGAAAAGTGCTTGTGTACCGAAGCAAACCGAACATAGGCAACTTCGTCCAGACTCTTTAGCCTGTTCATCACCTTTTCGCCAATCTCTGTGGAGCTTACCTCCTTTGTCATAGCTTGGTATAGCTCGCTTTCGATATCATCTGCAAGCGCCTCCATCTGGGCGTATGTAATAGGTCTCTTTTCGCAAGCTCTGATAAGCCCACGGATAATCTTCTCCCTGTCATATGCCTGACGTGAATTATCCTGCTTTATTACCACAAGAGAAATTGTCTCCAGTTTTTCGTAGGTGGTAACACGCTTTTGACATTTTAAACATTCTCTTCTGCGTCTTATAGCGTTACCGTCCTCTGTTGGTCTTGAATCAATAACTTTGCTTTCGGAAAATCCGCAAAATGGACATTTCATAAGTCCTTCCTCCGTTTTACATAAATATACAATAATTATACATCAAAATTTCGTATTTTGCAAGTTATTTTATATCGGGCCGCGTTTTTACTATCACATATTCACTGCCCATTGCCAGAACACGTTCCCATGGCACCGTAACGCTTTTTCCCATACCGAAAATCCCTAACATTCCTCTTTTTGGTACCGTCACCGACTGTATCGTTCCCGAATCGAAATCTATATCCATATTCTGTATGTAACCTATCACCTCCGCTGTATCTGCATCTATCACTTTTTTTTGCCGAAGATCAAAATTTTTCATGAACTGTTATCCTCCTTTTCTATATTTTAATTTTATGTTAAATTTTGATGTGAAATTTGCATTTTACGATTATATATGTTATACTTATTGCAATATTACTGGTAAACTCGTGATGAAAGATGGAAAATTATGAACAGCATAGAATTTAAAAAGAGTTTTAATATAAGCCAAGCCGGCAAGCATTGTCACATCCGTTTTGGCGATATTGACGGTGATGGAAGGATGGAATTTATCTTGGTAAAGCCATCGCCTGCTTTGGATGAGAGATACTTTTCACGTCAGATTGCGTCTGCCACCGCCTATGACGTGGATGGAAACCTTATATGGCAGATAGGCGATGCCGAAACACAGTCCACGCCGTATCGCGGAGACTTGCCTGCGCAAGTATTTGACATTGATAATGATGGCAAAAATGAATTTATATTCATTATAAACGATGAACTTTGCGTAGCAGACGGAAAAACTTCGGAAATAAAGAAAAAAGTTCCGCTTCCGTCAAAACACGCCTGCGATTGCATAGTTATTGCCGATCTGGAAGGAAAAGGCTATCCACAAAATATCATTATAAAAAACAAGTATAGCCAGATGTGGGCATATGACGCAAATCTGAATATACTCTGGACTTTTTCCGGCAACCTTGGCAATACGCCTATCGCTTGGGATATAAACGGTGACGGAAAAGACGAAATCATTGCAGGTTACAATGTACTCTCAGGCTCCGGTGAACTTTTATGGAAGGTTCATATGCCGGCTTGTGCCGAGTCGGTGTACGCAGATGACTTATACGACAACGGCGAAACCTCGGTTATAATATGCGGACCACGAATGGAAGTTTATACATCTTCCGGTGAGCTTTTATTTACGCTGTTCAAAAAAGCTGACAAGGTTACCTCAGGACATTTTCGTTCCGGCATTGCAGACAAGGATTTGCTTCTTTTTGATGATTTATCTATATTTAATTTAAAGGGAGAGTTCCAGTTTAAAAAGAACGAAACCATCTATCTTCCTACACTGGTAAATAACTTTGACGGTTCCGGCAAAACCTACATAGCAGGGCACAAAAAAGAGGACGTAAACACTACGGTTTACGATACCGATATGAGAAGTATTTACACGCTGCCTACCTTTGGCAACATAGCCTCCTGCGATCTTTTGGGTGACGGAATTTCCCAAATTTTGATATATAACGACGAGAACATTGACATTTATTCGGCTTTTGAAACGGATTTTTCCATAGGCAGCCGCAGCTTTGCCATTCAGCAGCCAAAGCAGTACTACAATGTTTCCTGCCATAATCTTTTGCCAATCAGCCACCTTACCACAGGTAGCATAAGCGAGGATTATACCGCGCAGTCACAGCTTAACTGGATAGATACTTATGTAAATCTTAATTTATACAACAGATTTTCAAAGGTTCCTCGGTACGAGTTTGTACAGATTCTTGCCAATCTTCTTAATCTGAAGGAAGATTTTTCCGATAACTTTGCCGATGTTTCCAAGGAAGACCTCTACTACGAAGCTGTCGGCACCTTCCGCAGCATGGGTATAATATCTTCGGCAGATAATATGTTCATGCCAAACGAGCCTATAACAGTGCTTATGGCAAACAAAATTTTGGAAAAGTTGGAAATCCCGCTTGACTTTAAATTTGACGATAATTACACCATCTCCAAGCAGGATGCTGCCAGACTGATTGTTTCCTTGAGAGATCAAGGCTGATTATCCCATTTTAAATTTATAAACCAGAGCAGAATTACTGTCTATCTGCCCAGGATTACAGCGACAAAATACATTGCCTATTACACAGTAACCTACATAAAAATCTGCTGTCTATGCCTATAATTTACGGTGAATGAGGTGATAGCAATTTTCAGAAATTTTGAACTTAAAATAAATGAAGAGTTTTCCGGCAAGACCATAAAAACTGTGCTGAAAATTCATTTTGGATTATCCGAGCATATGATTACACAACTGAAAAAAGGTGACGGAATAACGGTAAACGGCACAAAGGAATTTGTAACCAAGGTACTCAAGGATGGCGACTTGCTGAAAATTACGCTTTTCGAGGAAGGTTCGGAAAATATTTTGCCCGATCCTGTTCCTCTTGACATTCTTTTTGAAGACGAGGATATTCTTGCAGTTAACAAACCCGGGGATATGCCTACTCATCCTTCAATTTATCACTACCGCGGCACCCTCGCCAATGCTGTAATGAATTACTATATGGGAACACCCTTTACTTTCCGCGCAGTCACACGACTTGATAGGGACTCCTCCGGCGTGGTTATTATAGCGAAAAACGCCATTGCGGCAAACAGGCTATCCCGTCAGCTCCAATCCGGAGAATTTATAAAGGAATATGTTGCAGTTTGCGTAGGGATTCCTTATCCTGAAAAGGGCAGAATTGATGCGCCGATTCATCGGGAAAAGGAAGGAATAATAAAAAGATGCATAGACGAAAAGGGAAAAACCGCCATTTCTGACTACGAAGTTGTAGAAAAATCCTCAGGCTACTCATTAGTTCGCCTGTCACCTAAAACAGGCAGAACTCACCAGCTAAGATTGCATTTATCGCACATCGGAACACCGATTTTTGCAGACTTTTTATACGGAAATGACGTGGAAAACGAAAGGATTCGTCTGCATTGTGCAAAAACAGTCTTTTCTCACCCGATTACAGGCGAAAAAATGGAAATATCTGCACCAATTCCCAGAGATATGAACTTAGAGAAAATCAAAAAGTGAGCTGTAGCAAAATAATTTTGCTACAGCTCCACTATATTTAGGGTGGATGAAAAATAGAGGTTGGACAAAGGCATTTGTACTCTGACGAAATTGTCTTAATAAAGGAAATACTATGTACGGATTTTGACTCAATCTTCTATGGATTAAAATAGGAAAGCGTGATGATTTTAATATCATCACGCTATGACAGTATAGAGATACAGTCTGAAACAGAGCCTTATGAATTAACGGTTTTCCTAAAAGTTGAGCCGTCTGCATCCGAGCTTAAAGATGAACTGCAAGTTAATGCAGATATGACATTTGATTTGATTGGTAACTTAGGTGTACTTGATTATAAAATTGCAGATAGCAAAGAAATTATTGCTTCGTATAAACGATAGAATGATTGTATATCAGCTTTCTGTTTGACAGAGCTGCAAATTCCAATTTGAAAAAGGAGTTGATAGTATGAAGATTGCAGAAGATTTTAGAAGAATAGCAAGAAATGCTTTAACAAATAAATGGTTTATAGCCGTAGCAGTAGGTCTTGTTGCATCTATTCTCGGTGGTGTGAGCAGCGGTGGACCTGAATTCAAAGTTAATATTGACGGTAACAATGTGAGTATGAATTTCAATTTAGCCGGACAGACGATTTATTCCACCGGAACCAACGGCGGTATTAGTTCCGAAGTCGGAGCTTGGATTATAGGAAGTTTAGGCATTATATTCATTGTAGCACTTGTTATAGCAGCTATATATTTTATATTAGGCAGTTTCGTTGGTGTTGGATATGCAAAATTCAATCTTAATCTTGTAGATAAGAAAGAATCTGCATTTGAAACTCTGTTTGAATACTTCTCACATTGGAAAACAACTGCTGCAACAAGATTACTCAGCGTATTATATATGTTTCTTTGGTCTTTGCTTTTCATTATACCCGGCATTGTTGCGGGATATAGTTATGCTATGACAGACTACATATTAGCTGAAAATCCGAATTTGACCGCAAGTGAAGCAATAGAACAATCAAAAACAATGATGTACGGAAATCGTTGGAGATTATTCTGCTTACAGTTCAGTTTCATTGGTTGGGATATTCTTGCAACACTTGCCTTTGGTATAGGTCATTTGTGGCTCACACCATATAAGCAAGCCGCAACTGCAGCTTTTTATCGTGAGGTTTCCGGCACAGAATATATTGCTGAAGAAGATATACCTGAAATGAATTAAGGAGCTGATACAATGAAAAAAATTAAAGGTTTAGCGATATTGTTATTTGCGATTCTGTTACAGTTATGTAGTTCAGGAATGGAACTGCTGACATTAGCAATCGGACTTGTTGGTTTAGTTGTATCTATCATTGATGATAGTAAAAAAGACAACTAATCCCAAATAGGTTAAGAGGGATAAATATGAGAAAGAAATCCAATGGAACAGTTGAACTTATAGGTAAAAACACATCACCAATAAAAGTTTGCGATGTTATAAACGGAAAACCAAAAGTTAAGCGGAAAATAAAAAAGGATTACATTGAGTTTGTGTTACGATATTCCATATTTCATAGAGAAATCAAGAGATACAATAAAAAAACCTTTGAGGAAATTAAGTGAATTGATATTAAATGCAAGGAGCTGATGAAATGAAAGACTTAAAAAAACTCATATTGCTTTTGGGATACTGTGTGCCTTTTGTATTTTTGGCAATGAATGAGGACGCAACAGTTGGAACCTTGTGGTTCTATCTGATTATGATAATTGGATTTAGTGCTTTGTGCTTTGGTTG
>SVKH01000035.1 GCA_015068545.1 Oscillospiraceae bacterium | reverse complement strand
ATGACATATTTTCCACAATGCCAAGGACAGGAATATTCATAAGTTTTGCCATATTTACGGCCTTTTCTACAATCATACCAACCAATTCCTGAGGTGATGCAACCACAACTATACCGTCAAGCGGCAATGATTGGAAAACTGTAAGAGGTACATCGCCGGTACCCGGAGGCATATCTACAAACATATAGTCCACATCGCCCCATACAACATCTGTCCAGAACTGCTTTACCATGCCTGCAATTACCGGACCTCTCCATATAACAGGGTCAGTATCCTTTTCAAGCAGAAGATTTACTGACATAAGCTTTACGCCAAGTTTACTTTCCACTGGGAATAGCCCTATTTCCGAGCTTTCTGCCTTTTGCTTCACACCAAATGCTTTTGGTATGGAAGGGCCTGTTACATCGGCATCAATTATTCCTACCTTTTCGCCTCGACGCATCATCTCTACCGCCAGCATCGAGGTTACCAGTGACTTGCCCACACCACCCTTTCCGCTGACTATACCAATAACTTTTTTTATATTAGAAAGCTCATGCGGATTTTCTAATAAACTTTGTGGTTCCTTGCGGCTTGAGCAATTGCTGCTGCAAGTTGAACAATTATGACTACAATTTTCGCTCATTTTGAATTTCCTTTCGATGTTTATCTGTTAAGTACAACATGATTGAAGGTAGGAACAAGCTTTCTAAGCTCTTCCACCACAGCATCAGAGTTATTGCTTTGTGCCTTTTCCCATATAACTTCAAGGGACTTATGGAACTCTTCCTCTTCAATCTCTATCTGTGTTCCTATAAATATCTTTTTATTCTGAGTTTCTTTAAGGCCTTCCTCTGACATCAAAAGCTCTTCAAAAAGCTTTTCGCCCGGTCTTAAGCCTGTAAACTCTATATCTATTTCTTTGTATGGTTCTTTACCGTGGAGCTTGATAAGATTTTCGGCAAGGGACAAAATCTTAACCGGTTCACCCATATCAAGGACGAATATTTCTCCACCCTTTGCTATTGTACCCGCTTGCAGAATAAGTGATACTGCCTCGGGAATTGTCATGAAATATCTGATGATATCAGGGTGAGTAACTGTTACAGGGCCACCGGATGCAATTTGCTTTTCAAACAACGGTATTACCGATCCGTTGGAGCCCAGAACATTTCCAAATCTTACCGCAACAAACTCGGTAACCTTGCTCTTTTGTGCAAAATACTGCACTATCATCTCACAGCATCTCTTTGTTGCTCCCATTACATTCGTAGGGTTTACTGCCTTATCGGTAGAAACCAGTACAAACTTTCTGGTGCCATACTCATCTGCCAGTTTTGCCGTATTTAAAGTACCAAAGATATTGTTTTTGATAGCTTCCTCGGGGCTTGTCTCCATTAAAGGTACATGCTTATGTGCTGCAGCATGACAAACTATCTCCGGCTTGAACATTTCAAACAGGACTTTCATCTTATCGTAATCTCTTACCGATGCGATTCTCACCTCAAGATCAAGCTTTTTGTATCGTGCCAGCAGCTCCTGTTGAATATCATATGCATTATTTTCATAAATATCCACAATTATCAATTTTTTAGGGCCATATTCTGCCAACTGACGGCACAGCTCCGAGCCTATGGAGCCACCACCGCCTGTTACCATACATACTCTGCCGCAAACCATATCACGAACCTGAGTATCGTCAAATCTTACAACTTCCCTTCCAAGCAGGTCCTCTATATCTATATTTTGCGCCATACCCATAAGCTTGGAATTATCCAGCATTTTGTGGATATACGGTATAACTTTTACCTCGCACACAGTTTCGGAACAAATACTGATGATTCGCTTTTTCGCCTCACCGGATATAGACGGAATGGCTATAAAGATAGAGGTTATATTGTATCTTTCCACCAAAGATGGGATATCCTCCACACTTCCGCGAACCACAATACCATGCATTACTCTGCCGTGCTTTTCCACATCATCATCCACTATCGCAACAGGCAAATATACACTATTACCTGTTTGCATTTCCGACAAAACTCTGTTGCAGGCATCTCCTGCTCCTACGATAAGTGTTCGTTTTTTAAGGGAATCTGATGCTTCACGATGCATTCTTGCATAGAGAAGATTGTAGCAAATTCTCACAGTGATTATACCTATCGTACCAATCGTTACAGTAAAGACTGTATGTATATCTGAATACATCAGGCTCGCTACATCATAAATTATGTAGTAGAATCCCGTGCCAAGTGTCATACCACCTACGCACAAAATCAAATCCTTTATACTGGCGTATCTCCAGAGCCTTCTATAAGCTCCGCAGATACAAAGTCCTGCCACAGAACACAGGCTTATTATTCCTCCATGGATAAGAGTGGAATAGAACTTGAACTCTATTGCGGGAAACTGTGCACTTGTCCTCATCAAAAATTCCAGTAACACATAGGACAATGCCGATGCTACAAATATAGTGAACGCATCTATCATCGCTAGAATAAGGGTTCTGCGATGTTTTACTAGCTTTTTCATAATAACCCCCAGATATTATCTGTTTTCCTTAATATATTTTTCTGCGCTTTCTACTGCATCATTTACTGTCATTTCAGAAGGTGCTTCATCTTTTCTCAGTTTGTATTCTACAATGCCATCTGCTGCCTTTTTACCTACTACAATTCTTAGCGGTATGCCTATAAGGTCAGCATCCTTAAACTTAACTCCTGCTCTTTCTTCACGGTCATCTATAAGAGTATCTATGCCCTTAGCCTTAAGGCTTTCGTATATTTCTTCCGCAAGCTTCATCTGAGCTTCGTCCTTTGCGTTAACAGGGATTACGATAGCTTCGTAAGGAGCTATGGAAACAGGAAGTATTATTCCGTTATCGTCGTTGCCTTGCTCTATTGCCGCCGCTAAGCATCTGGTAACACCAATGCCGTAGCAGCCCATTACAACTGTCTTTGATACTCCGGTTTCGTCAAGATATGTAAGTCCCAAGGCATCGGAATACTTTGTACCTAGCTTAAAAATGTGACCTACTTCTATACCTTGTGCTGTCTTTATCGGTTTTCCGCAAACAGGACAAGCATCGCCATCAGTGATTATACGGATATCACTCACCACAGTCGGCTCAAAATCGCGGTGAATATTCACGTTTTTATAGTGGTAGTCAGTTTCGTTAGCACCTACAACGAAGTTTCTCATCTTTTCAACTTCCAGGTCAACGTAAACAGGGATGCTAAGTCCTATCGGACCTGCAAATCCTACCTGTGCGTTAGTAAGCTCTCTTACCACGCTTGGTGCAGCAAGTTCAAGATCATCGGTACAACCAACAAGATTTTTAAGCTTTACCTCGTTTACTTCTCTGTCGCCTCTTACCATTGCTGCAATATATTTATCATCAGCTTTGTATATTATTGTTTTTGCAAAAACATGAGGCTTAGTACCCAAAAACTCTACAAGCTCTTCTATTGTGTGAGCGTTTGGAGTAAGGATTTTTTCAAGAGCAAGATCACCATCTTCAAAGTCCGCATCTTGAGGTATGCAGGCAGCCTTTTCGTAGTTTGCTGCATATCCGCAGGCATCACAATATGCTATGCCATCCTCACCAACAGGAGATTTTACCATAAATTCCTGACTTCCGCTTCCGCCCATTGCGCCAGAATCCGCATCTACTATGGTGAAATCAAGACCAAGTCTTTCGAATATACGACAGTATGCGTCGTACATCTTCTTGTATGAAATATCCAGTCCTGCTTCATCAAGGTCAAAGCTGTACGCATCCTTCATTATGAACTCTCTGCCACGCATCAAGCCAAATCTCGGACGGCCTTCGTCACGGTATTTTGTCTGAATCTGGTATAGTGTCATAGGATATTCCTTATATGAACGAACTTCATCTATAACTGTCTGAGTAAAAAGTTCTTCATGAGTAGGGCCAAGACAGAAATCTCTGCCGTATCTATCCTTCATTTTGAACATAGAAGGTCCAAAAACCTCCCATCTGCCGGATGCTTGATAAGCTTCTGCCGGAAGCAGTGCTGCCATCAATAGCTCGTTTGCCCCTGCCCTGTCCATTTCCTCACGAACGATATTTTCTACCTTTTTAAGTGTTTTAAGTCCAAGCGGCAAATAGGAATAGATTCCCGCTGCCAATTTTCTTATATACGCCGCACGAAGCATCAGCTTGTGACTTGTAATTTCCGCCTCTGCAGGTACTTCACGAAGAGTTGGTACCAGCAAGTTTTTCATTCTCATAACTATTTATCCTTTCAAAATATATTATACAATTTCTGCGCCACTTTGAATATCTTTTATAGTGGTTAATGCTGTTAATTCATCACCAAATTCTGCAGATAAAATCATTCCTTGTGATTCCATTCCCATCATCTTTCTAGGCTTGAAGTTCGCGATGAATACAACATTTTTGCCGATTAAATCCTCAGGTGAGTGGAATTTTGCAATTCCTGAAAGAATCTGTCTTGTTTCTGAGCCAACCTGCAGGGTAAACCGCAAAAGCTTGTCGGACTTTTTCACCTTTTCGCACTCAATAACCTTGCCCACTCTTATATCCAACTTTTCAAAATCGTCAAATTCGCAATAATCCTTGTATGGTGCGATTTCGATTTTGTCCTCTTCTTCATTTTCTGCTGCGATTTCTTCCATTTTCTTTTCCGCATCTATTCTTGCAAAAAGAGGTTTTGCCTCGCCAACCTTAGTGCCTGCGTTTATCACTCCGAAAGTGGAAAGACTTGCATAATCTGTTTCGCCGCCACCAATTTGTTCTATTATAGCCTTTGCAGTATCCGGCATAAAGGACTGCAAAAGTGATGCGATGAATCTGATAGACTCTGCAAGATTGTATAAAACTGCAGAAAGTCTTGACTTTGTTTCCTCAGACTTTGCCAAGGTCCATGGCATAGTTTCGTCAATGTACTTATTAGCTCTGTCTACTATTTTCCAGATTTCATCCAAAGCATCTGCAATATGCCAGGTTTCCATCTTCTTTACAACATTTTCTGTTGCTTCAAGACAAACTGACATCAACTCTTCGTCAAATTCTCCCGATACGGAATTATCGCCTATAACACCATCAAAATACTTATTGATCATAGCAACAGTACGGTTTACCAAATTTCCCAGTGTATTTGCAAGGTCAGAATTGTATCTTGCAATAAATGTATCGTAGGTTATGTTTCCGTCCTGAGCAAATGGCATTTCATGAAGAGAATAGTATCTTACAGCATCCTTGCCAAAGTGTCTTACCAAATCCTCAGCATATATAACATTGCCACGAGATTTTGACATTTTTTCTTCGCCAAACAGCATCCATGGGTGACCGAACACCTGCTTTGGCAGAGGCTCACCCAATGCCATAAGCATAATCGGCCAGTAGATAGTATGGAAACGAAGGATATCTTTTCCGATAATATGCACATCACAAGGCCAGTATTTTTGGTAAAGCTCGCCCTTATTATCCGGAGTATAGCCAAGTGCTGTGATGTAGTTTGAAAGGGCATCTATCCACACATAAACAACGTGCTTTGGATCAAATTCCACAGGGACACCCCAATTAAAGCTTGTTCTTGATACGCACAAATCCTGAAGTCCCGGTTTAAGGAAGTTATTTACCATTTCCTTTTTGCGAGATTCCGGCTGAATAAAGTCAGGATTTTCCTCAATATACTGCATCAGGCGATCCTGATATTTGCTCATTTTGAAGAAGTATGCCTCTTCCTTTGTCTTTTCTACAGGTCGTCCACAATCCGGACACTTTCCGTCAACTAGCTGAGTTTCTGTCCAGAAGGATTCGCAAGGGGTACAGTATAATCCCTCATACTCAGATTTATAAATATCACCCTGATCATAAAGCTTTTTAAAAATTTTCTTAACAGCCTCAACGTGATACTCATCTGTTGTTCTTATAAAGTGGTCATAGCTTACATCAAGCATATCCGCAATATCTTTTATTTGCTGTGCTATAACGTCCACATATGCCTGAGGAGCAACTCCCTCCTTTTCTGCAATTTCCTGAATTTTTTGGCCATGCTCATCTGTACCTGTCAAAAAGAATACATCATCGCCTAAAAACCGGCGGAATCTGGCAGTAGCATCGGTGAGGATTATTTCGTAAGTATTACCTATATGCGGCTTTCTCGAGGTGTACGCAATAGCCGTGGTAATATAAAATTTATTTCCCATTTTTATTCTCCTTCGTCTTCCAAAATTGTCTTAATATTTTTAATTTTCCCCTTTGCAAAAAGGAAAACTTTTTTCAAAATCCTGATCGGCTCGTCAAACAGCTTTACTCTGTAAAGACTTATTATAAACATAAGCAGAAGCGGGCCAAAAATCATACCGCCAAAGGATAGTGTACGGTAACCCACATACATAGCCATAAGGGTAAGTATAGGATGCATACCTATGTTTTGGCTGACTATCTTAGGCTCTATCAGTTGTCTTACCAATACAAGCACAAAGTATATTATAATAAGGGACGTACCCATACCGTAATTTCCCATTATGAAGGAAACCAGCGCCCATGGCCACAGAACAGCACCGCTTCCGAAGATTGGAAGCGCATCCAAAAGTGCCGTTGCAAGCGCTATAATCAGCGCGTGCTCCACTTTAAGCGCTGTAAGTCCTATGAATATTATAAAGAAGAATATGCACATTATGGTAAGCTGTGCTTTTACATATCCTCCCACATATTTTTTCGCTTCTATCTTTATGTCACCTATACGTTGCAGAAACTTTTCTGTAAATGGCTTTTTTACCATAGTTGCCACAACTTTAGAGTCGGTCACCATGAAATACAGTGACAGTATGAATACTATTACGCTTATAAACACACTTGGAAGTGATTTCGCTATATTCCCTGCCGACTGAACTATCGTGGTATTAACCGCAAAACCGGATATCCACTCGGTAGTTTGGTTTATAAGCGATTGTGATGCCTCCTGAATGCTCTCAGGAAGAGCATTCATAATATTGCTCAAAAATTCTGATGTGCTGTACCATGCCGACTGAATATTCGCTAAAATCACCGGGAAGTCGTAGTAAATAGCTCTTATCTCGTCTACAATTTTCCATACAACTGCCGTGATTATTCCGCCAATCAGCCCTACCGTTACCAGCACAACAAGGATGGCAGACAGTGACCTTGGCATTTTCAGTCTTTTTTGCAAAGCATCTGCAAAGGGATTTACCAAAAGGGAAACAAGGTATGATGCCACAAAAGGTAAAAACAACCATAGTATGTATCCCAATCCCGATAATAGCATAGGCAGGAACTCTATCGCTCCGAATATAATTCCTACCAGTAACAGCAATCCCAGTACAGAGAGAATAATTTTTCTTCTCAATAAATCACATCCCTTATTTTTTATCTATAAACCTACTCATAAGCTCATAGCCTTTTTCGATATATATTCCTGTTTCTTTTCCGTTGCTTTCGGTATATGTAAGTCCTGATGGATTTTCACAAGGATAGATAACATAAGGCACCGGATCACTAACGTGAGTTTTAAGGCTGATTGGTGTAGGATGATCCGGAAGGATAAGCATTTTGTACTCTACTCCCGCTTTTTCCAATTCATTCTTTAAAAATCCCACTACCTTTTCGTCTATAAGTTCTACAGAAAGCTTTTTCTTTTCTGCATTACCCTGATGTCCGCACTCGTCCGGTGCTTCCATATGAATGTACACAAGGTCTGCTCCGTCCTTTAAAAGTGTATCAAGTGCTGCTTGTGCCTTACCGTCAAAGTTAGTATCCCAGTTTCCTGTTGCACCTTCAACATCGATAGACTTCATATCAGCACAGATAGCAATACCTTTAATAAGGTCTACCGCAGATATAACGCTTGCCTTTTTGCCGAATTTATCATAGAAAAGCTCAAGCTGAGGCTTAGATCCTTCTCCCCATAGCCAAATGGATGTGGCAGGATTTTTCCCTTTTGCTATTCTTGCCTTGTTTATAGGGTGGTCCTTTAATATTTTCTCCGATGCAACCATAAGCTCCAATAACTTTTCCGCATTATCGCCCTTTGGCAGATGCTCGGTAATTTTCTTATCTGAAATATCATGAGGCGGTGTCAGACTTACATTTTTACTGCCTCCATCCCATACCAAAAGATGGCGGTAGCTAACTCCGCTGTAAAAATGAATAAGGTCGGTATGAAGCTCCTTTTCCACAGCCTCTATAAGCTGAGCAGCTTCCTCGGTAGAAATCTCACCTGCGGAATAGTCCAGCATAGTTTTGTCGCTATAATTTTCTTCGTCTGATAGGGTAACAAGATTTGCACGGAATGTAATGTCGCTGTCCTTCAGCTTAACACCAATGCTGGCGGCTTCCAAAGGAGAACGCCCTGAATAGCACACCTTTGTGTCGTAACCCATAACGGAAAGATTTGCCACGTCACTGCCCGGCTTCATTCCATCCTGCACAGTTTTTACCATGCCAAGCTCACCGTTTTTACTCATAAAGTCAATATTAGGCTTATTAGCTACGTCAAGAACGGTCTTTCCGTCAAATTCCGCTACCCCGTAGTCTGCCATTCCGTCACCTAGAATAACTATATATTTCATAATTCTTTCTCCTTACAAGGTCATGCCTGCTTCTTTTTAAACATAACGCCCAGTGCACCATTACCAATATGTGTACCTACAATAGGTCCAAACTCATATCTGCGCACCACAGCTTCTATATCAAATTCTTCCTTTAAAGCTTCTTCCATTTTGTCGCCATACTCACTATTGGAATCTACCATATAAAAGGACTTTGCTTCACTGTCATATTCCGGATTATCGGCGATAAGTCCCGCAAGCTTTTGGAACATTTTCTTTTTACCTCTTAGTTTTTCAAGTGGCTCTATAAGTCCGTTGCGTATGCCCAATACCGGCTTTATATCCAGCAACCCTCCTACGATAGCAGTTGTTTTTGTGATTCTTCCGCCCATTTCCAGGAATTTAAGATCGTCTACCAAAATGTACGCATCATAGTCGCTTAAAAACTTCATACTCTTTTCTATTGCGGAATCCACATCCATCCCGTCATTCAGGTACTTTCTCAAAAGTATTGCTGTTTCTGAAATGAATGCCGAAAAGGACATTGTATCTATTATTCTGATGTCTGCTTCAGGATTTTCGTCCAGAATCTGCTGACAATTAAGCCTTGCGTTGTTGTACTGTCCGCTTGCCTTTGATGATAGGGTAAGGTAGATAACTGTGTCATACTCTTTTGAAGCATTATACAGCTTTTCGTACATTACCGCAGGCGGTGTCTGGGAAGTAGTAGGCAGCTTATCTGCCACTAAAAGCATTTCGTAAAACTTTTCGTTGGAAAGCTCCTCACCGGCAACGTATGATGTTTCGCCAAAAACCGAAAGGAAGTTTATGATGTCTATATCATATTCCTTTGCAAGCTCCATTGGCATATCTGCGCCTGTATCCACAAATATTTTAACTTTACTCATTTTTTAATCTCCTTTAATTTGTGCTATGTACACACTCTTTAAAATAGGTTAGCTTTTTTCAAATTCCAAATTATACGCTGGTTTTAAATCGTCCCAACATTTCGCCGCATTGCTACATACAGCATTTGGATAAATATACATACCTTCAAAATGTGTATTTTATTCACCAGTTAAATTTAGTCAGCTCGCCAGCCTGCTTTAGCTGCTTAAAGTCTGTTTGTCTTAATGCTTCATATGCCACTATGGCAACCGCATTTGAAAGATTGAGGCTTCTTGCCTCGTCTATCATAGGGATTCTGATGCACCATTCTTTGTTATTATAAAGAAGCTCCTCGGGAAGACCTTTTGTCTCCTTGCCAAAAAGAATGTAGTCACCGTCTTTAAATTCTGCATCTGCATAGGTATTGACAGCCTTTGTGGTGGAGTAGAAGAATCTGCCACCCTTATTCTTATCGTAAAAGTCATCCAGATTTTCGTAATACTGGATACCCAAAAGATGCCAATAGTCAAGCCCTGCTCTTTTTAGCTTTTTATCGTCTATCTCAAAACCCATTGGCTTTACTATATGTAGCTTGCACCCTGTTGCCGCACAAGTTCTGGCGATGTTGCCGGTATTTTGCGGAATTTCAGGTTCTACCAATACTATATTAAACAAAAACATCACCACTATCCCATAATTATACTATTTTATTATACATCAAATCTGTAAAAAGTACAAGGGTTTTATAAATTTTTTTATTAAAATAACCGGATTTTTTTATCATTTTTTCTTTTTTAACTGTCGTTAGTATTTTTCCGGCAATTACGAGAAAAATAGTATAATAAACTTTGGAGTATCCTATTTATGAAAATTATTAAAAAAATTATGAGCTTTACACAGGTAATAAGCGAGGACAATATATTTATGTTTGCGGCTCAGGCAGCTTTTTATATAATGCTTGCCACCATTCCCTCTGTTATGATGCTTTTATCTCTGGTAAAATTTGTGTTACCCATAGACGGCGAAGATTTACTCTCTGCCGTCACACCATTTGTCCCTGAAATAATAAAAAATCCCATAGAACAAATCCTTGCCGAGCTATACTCCGGAAGCACCTTCTCCATTACGTCAGCCTCTGCTGTTTCTGCACTATGGTCTGCATCCCGCGGAATTGCCGCAGTGGAACGTGGCATAAAAAGCGTATATCATATTCACAACAAGGAAAGCATCATCACCCGTATAGCAAGCGGTTTTTTTCACACTATAATCTTTATTCTCATGATGGTTGTTTTTTTGATACTTACTGTATTCGGTAGCGGAATACTCCGATACCTACGGGCAAATTTCAGCATTTTCCATGGCAGTTTGGGTAGTTCTCCATTTTGGAGAACTATCCTTGCCGGAAGTCTTGCATCATTTATTTTTGCGTTTTTTTATTACTCCTTCTCCGGCAGAAAATTACGGTTTTTATGTCACATACCCGGCGCTGTCATCTCTGCAATGGGATGGATTTTTGCTTCACAGATTTTTTCCTTTTATATAGAAAATTTTGCCAATTATTCCTATGTGTATGGCAGTCTTACCGTTATAGTCCTTATGATGCTGTGGACCTATCTTTGCATGGTGATTTTTCTGTTTGGAGGCGAAATAAACAAACTGTTTCTGGTGCAAAAGTACAAGAACCAAAACATTTAGTCCTTATGGCTTATAATAACGTCCTCTGCATTTTTTCTTTTTAGTATTGAAGTTTTACATTAATAATGATATAATTTCCCTGTTACCAACAGTTACGATTTTACAAGGAGAGACCATGAAGGAAGTAACTCTTGAATGCTTTAAAAACTTCAGATGCACAGCAGATGCCTGTAAGGATAACTGCTGTATCGGATGGGAAATAGATATTGACGAAGACACTTTAAAGTACTACAATACTCTAACAGGAGATATGTCTGTCAGGTTAAAATCTGGCATAGCAACCTGCGGTACACCCCATTTTATAACAGATGAAAGGGGTAGATGTCCGTTTTTAAACAGCAGCAACTTGTGCGACATTATCATAAGCCTTGGCGAGGACAAAATCCCATATATTTGTAAAAATCATCCCAGATTTTTTACCATGCTTTCTGACAGAGTGGAAATGGGAATCGGACTATGCTGTCCCGAAGGAGCAAGACTCCTGCTTTCGTCAAAGGATAAGCTGCAAACTCACATAGATTACGAATATGACGGAAGTACAGACTCCATTATAACCTACACAAGAGATATTGCCTTTTCCATTTTGCAAAACCGGAACTATCCTCTATCTGTTCGGCTGACTGCATTTTATGACTACTGCAAGGAACTTGATGAATTTTTATTTTTTGATGATTTTGATGGAGTGAAAAAGGTGGCAGATTCCTTTAAAATTTGTCCCGATTCTGCCAGAGAAAAAGCAAATGATATTGATGATATTCTAAGACTTTACAAAGGTCTTGCGCCTATAAATCAGGACTGGACAACTCTGGTGGATACTCTATGCAAAAACAGGCAGGCAATTCTTGAAAATAACGGCATATTCCCCGGTGAAAATGTTCAAGAGCTGTACCTTTTTGAACACCTCGGGGTTTACTTTACATACCGACACTTTATAAAGGGAATGAAGGAAGGCGACATACTTTCTGCCGGCAAGTTTATTATTCTGAGTGTGATTTTCTGCGGAATATGCGATAGTCTTTCAAGGCTTTTGGGTAATAACTCTTCCACAGCAGAAAATGCATCACTTTACTCAAAGCAGGTAGAATATTCAACCGAAAATACCGAGGCTGTCTACTGCGAAGATATCAGTAATATAAAAGGGCTTATACGTTTAATTTTTGGAGAAAATAAGGAGGAGATTTAATATGTTTGACAGAAGAGAACTAAAATCAAAAGCAAAAATTGTCTTGCAAAGAACCTATCCAAATGTATTTTTGGCTTGTCTTATAGTGTCTTTGCTAAGCGGAAGCGGAATAGGTTTAAATACTACACAGCTTCAAAATCTTAATTTTACCGAAATGTCCAATATTCGTATTGTTGTGATATGTATGATAATGGGACTACTGGTACTGGTTGGCATTTTGTTCAGCATTTTCCTGCTGTCGCCGTTACTTGTGGGATTCAGAAGATTCCT
>SVKH01000034.1 GCA_015068545.1 Oscillospiraceae bacterium | reverse complement strand
CAGGCTTGGACTTTGAAAGGGCGATTTCAAAACCTTTTAGGTATATCTCTCTCATGGTTCGCTCGTCAAGATCTGCGTTAACAAGAATACGGTGCTTTTCCTGACTGTTTACAGCCAGATGCTTTAAGCTAGTACCTACTCCTCTTTCCTCAAGACCATTTATATATTCTGCTGCAAGAGTTCCTGCTAAAACAGGATCTTCTGAAAAATACTCAAAGTTTCTGCCGCAAAGAATATGCCTTTTTATGTTAATTCCCGGAGCCAGAAGCATATCAATACCATGCTCTATACAATCATTTGCAAGGGCATCACCCATCTTCCTTGCGGACTCCTTATCCCAAGTAGATGCAAGAGAACATACAGCAGGAAACTGAGTACAATTCTCTTTTTCTGTAATTCGAACGCCGTTAGGTCCGTCTGCCATTCTCTTTTTAGGAATGCCATACTTTTCGATAGCGATGGTAGTCATCATATCTGCACCGGTTATGATTGACAGCTTTTCTTCAAGGGATAATTTAGAAACAAGTTCACTTATATTCATGTCTTCCTCCCATACATATAATTGTACCTTGATTCTACCACAATCAACACATGTGTGTCAAGGTCACTGTTGACAAAACATCGTTTTTATGATATGTTAATCAAGAGGTGATATGATGGACAGAATCCAGATTAAAGAGTTGGCAAAACGTCAAATAAGTAACAATATTGGCATAATTATCCTTATGTACCTTGCTATATACGCAATAGTAATTTTATCTTCATACATAGCGGTACCTATTGCGTATGCTTTGGGTGTGATAATGGAGATATCCTTGTTTTCCGTGTACTTAAGACTTGCAGGCGACAATGTTCCCCAGTTTCTTGACATATTTGATATATTCAATAATGCCAAACTGTGCGGTAATGGAATTATACTCTACATTCTTATTTCCATATTCACATTTTTATGGTCACTTCTTCTTTTCATCCCTGGTATAGTCAAAAGTCTTTCCTATGCAATGGCACCATATATCCTCATTGAAAATGAGTACTATATGTCACCTATGGATGCAATAAGAGAAAGTCAACGTATTATGGAAGGACACAAAATGGAGCTGTTTGTACTGTTGCTGTCATTTATAGGTTGGTATTTACTGGGTGTTATTACATTTGGTTTGGTAATGTTTTACGCAGACCCATACATAAATATGTCCCTAGTCAACTTCTACAATGAAATAAAAGACACTCCAGAAGATGTGCAGTCATACTGATTATAAAAATATACACTTGCGAACATAGTAATAAGTTAACAATTTTGTTATTCTGAAAATCACAAAATAAAAGCAGTAATTTCCTGCATAATAGAAAAATCCGGCTTCGATTGAAGTCGGATTTTTATTACTTTATAGTAAGCTGCGTTCCCATAAAGCAAAAAATAATTATACTGCCGTGCATTTTTGGAAAGCTTTAGCTTTTCAAAAATGCACATGGCATAAGAAAAGCAGCTTCGGCCTTCCACCGCAGGCGGTGCAGCGAAGCTGCTTTTCTTGTTATTTAAAATACTTGACAGCTGAACGGAACATTCCAAGATCGTAGTTACCTTCTACATTCTTGTAAAGTCCTGAGCCTATACGTTCGGAGTGTCCCATCTTTCCTATAACTCTGCCGTCCGGTGAAATTATACCTTCAATAGCAACACATGAATTATTAGGATTGAACTGAACATCCTTGGTAGGATTTCCTGCAAGGTCAACATACTGAGTGATTACCTGTCCGTTTTCTATCAAAGATTTAATCACTTCATCACTTGCTAGGAATCTGCCCTCACCGTGAGAAATAGGTACTGTATACACCTCACCAAGCTTCGCTTCTGTCAGCCATGGTGAATTAGTATTCACAAGCTTTGTTCTAACCAGCTTGGACTGGTGACGTGATATACTATTGAATGTAAGAGTTGGACAGGTTTCATCTGTATCGATAATCTTTCCGTATGGAACAAGACCAAGCTTGATAAGTGCCTGGAAACCGTTACAGATACCGCCCACAAGACCATCTCTGGCTTCTAAAAGCTCTGTTACAGCGTCTTTAATCTCCGGATTACGGAAGAATGCGGTAATAAACTTGCCAGATCCGTCCGGTTCGTCACCACCGGAAAAGCCTCCCGGAATAAATATAATCTGAGAATCCTTAACCTTTGAGGCAAAAGCAGAAACAGACTCTGCAATATTTTTACTTGAAAGGTTATTTATAACGAAAATTTCAGGCTCTGCACCTGCTTCTCTAAGCTGCTTTGCTGTGTCATATTCGCAGTTTGTTCCTGGGAATACTGTAATAAGTGCTTTTGGCTTTGCCACTTTGATTGCAGGAGATTTTACAGGTTTTGCCACAACTTCTACCAAAGGAATATCGGTATCCTCTGTCTTTATATTACAGGTATAGATTTCCTCCAGCTTACTTTCATAAATGTCGCAAAGTGCAGTAAGTGATACTTCCTCGCCTTTATAAGAAACCGCATACTCCTCTGATGTTTCACCAAGGACGATTCCATCTCCCACACTGTTATCTGTTTCAAGAATAAAGGAACCGTAATTGTATCCAAATATCTCTTTTGAATCAATCAAGTCACTGTACTTAAAGCCAATCTTATTACCCATAGCCATTTTTAGGATAGCTTCCGCAACGCCACCGTAAGTTGGCGTGTATGCCGCAAATACCTTGCCATCTCGGATAAGCTTTGTAACCTTTGCAAAAATAGCTTTCAGGCTATTGCTGTCTGGTAGATTATCACTTGTGTATTCAGGCTTTAGCATAACAACTTTATGTCCTGCTGCCTTAAACTCAGGGGATATTATATTTTTGATTTTATCTGTGGTAACGGCAAAGGATACAAGAGTTGGTGGTACATCTATATTTTCAAAAGTACCACTCATTGAGTCTTTACCGCCTATTGACGCTACTTCAAAGTCCTTCTGCGCCTTAAATGCGCCCAAAAGCGCTGCTAAAGGCTTGCCCCAGCGAGCTTTATCCTGCTTTGGCTTTTCGAAGTATTCCTGGAATGTAAGATATACTTCTTCAAAGGATGCACCCGTTGCAATGAGCTTACAAATAGATTCGGTAACTGCAAGGTAAGCTCCGTGATATGGGCTCTTTTCGGTGATAAACGGGTTATATCCCCATGACATTACAGAACAGCTTGATGTGTCCTTTTTCTCAACCGAAATCTTATTTACCATAGCCTGAATTGGTGTTCTCTGATACTTACCACCAAAAGGCATAAGTACTGTGCCAGCGCCGATTGTTGAGTCAAATCTTTCAGAAAGTCCTCTCTTTGAGCAAACATTAAGGTCGCCTGCTAAGGCTTTATAATTATCTGCAAAAGTTCCATTAACTTCCCTATTATAGCTCTCAATCTTATTAGGTGCTATTTCGATATGCTTTGGAGCGCCATTTGAATTTAGGAATTCTCTTGAGATATTACAAATAGTATTACCATTCCATGTCATTGTAAGGTAAGCTTCTTCCTTTACCTTTGCCACTACTGTTGCTTCAAGGTTTTCAGTTTTTGCAAGTTCGCAGAATCGGTCAACATCTCCTGCTTCTACAACAACAGCCATTCTCTCCTGAGATTCGGAAATAGCAAGCTCTGTACCATCCAAACCATCGTATTTTTTAGGTACTGCATTTAGGTCGATATCAAGACCGTCCGCAAGCTCACCTATGGCAACAGAAACACCGCCGGCACCAAAGTCGTTACAACGTTTGATAAGCTTTGAAGCTTCTGCATTACGGAAAAGTCTTTGAAGCTTTCTTTCCTCCGGAGCGTTACCCTTTTGTACCTCAGCTCCGCAGCTTTCCAACGATTCCAGACTGTGAGATTTAGAAGAGCCTGTCGCTCCGCCACAGCCGTCTCTTCCTGTTCTTCCGCCAAGCAGAATTACAATATCGCCCGGATCCGGTCTTTCACGGCGTACATTTTCTGCAGGGGTTGCTGCTATAACTGCACCGATTTCCATTCGTTTTGCAACGTAACCGTCGTGGTAAATTTCATCTACTTGACCTGTTGCAAGACCAATCTGGTTACCGTATGAGCTATATCCGTTTGCTGCAGTCGTAACAATTTTTCTTTGTGGAAGTTTTCCCTTCATTGTTTCCGAAACAGGCTTTAGCGGATCTGCAGCTCCAGTTACACGCATTGCTGCATAAACATAGCTTCTGCCGGATAGTGGATCGCGTATTGCTCCACCAATACAGGTGGCAGCGCCACCAAAAGGTTCTATTTCAGTTGGGTGGTTGTGAGTTTCATTTTTGAAAAGCAATAGCCAGTCTTCGTCCTTTCCGTCAATTTCAACGGAAATTTTAACTGTACATGCATTGATTTCCTCAGACTCATCCAATTTATCTAGCTTGCCATTCTTCTTAAGATACTTTGCTGCGATAGTTCCAATATCCATCAAGGTTACCGGTTTTGTTCTGCCAAGCTCCTCACGAACTTTAATATATTCGTCATAAGCATCCTGCAAAAGCTTATCCTGAAATGTAACCTTATCAATATTTGTAAGGAATGTTGTATGGCGGCAGTGGTCTGACCAATATGTATCAATCATTTTGATTTCGGTGATTGTAGGATCACGCTTTTCCGAAAGGAAATATTCCTGACAGAACTTAATATCATCAAAATCCATTGCAAGACCAAGCTCATCAATCAATCCCTTGAGCCCTGCATCGTCAAGATTACAAAATCCGTCCATAGTCTTAACAGTTTCCGGAATTTCGTATTCTACCTTTAAAGTATCTAGGGTATCTAATGCTGCTTCCCTTGCTTCAACAGGGTTAATTACATAACTTTTTATTTTTTCTATTTCATCAAGAGATACTTCGCCATAAATAGCATAAACCTTAGCTGTTTTTATAATAGGTCTTTCTCCCTTTGAAATTATCTGGATACACTCGGAAGCAGAGTTTGCTCTTTGGTCAAACTGCCCCGGCAAAAACTCAACAGCAAAAATATGATCTGCACCTGCTTCGTAAATGTCTGTAACTGTATCCAACTGCGGTTCTGCAAAAACCGTCTTTTTGCAATAGTCAAAAAGTTCTTTATCAAGGTTTTCTGCATCATATCTGTTGTAGATTCTGATATTCTTTAGCCCTTTTATACCTAAAAGGCTTTTTAGCTCATTTAAAAGGGCTCTAGCCTCGTGTGCAAGACCTTCCTTCTTTTCTACATAAACTCTATATACCATTATTTCACCTCCGCCATAAGTGCCTTTTTCCCGATGTCATTTCTGTAATATGCGTTTTCGAAGCTTACACTCTTAACGGTTTCATATGCCGCACTTATAGCATTTTCCAAAGTATCACTTACCTCGGTAACTCCAAGAACTCTTCCACCGGATGTCTTTAGAATGCCGTCCTCTATTTTTGCACCGGCAACGAAAATGTTCTTATCCTGTGGCATTGTAATTTCAAAACCTGTGTTATACTTTTCCGGATAGCCATCCGATGCCATAACAACACAGCAAGCTGATTTATCTGAGAATTTAACCTCAGCATTTTCCAGTTTTTTATCCCAGATGGCCAGCATAATATCAAGCAAATCACTTTCCAAAAGAGGAAGAACTACCTGAGTTTCCGGATCGCCAAATCGGCAGTTATATTCTATAACCTTTGGTCCGTTTTTGGTAAGCATCAAGCCAAAGTACAAGCATCCTGAAAAGCTTCTGCCCTCTTTGTTCATAGCATCTATGGTAGGAAGGAAAATCTTTTCCATGCACTCTGCGGCAATATCATCTGTATAGTACGGATTTGGTGCAACTGTGCCCATTCCTCCTGTATTTAGCCCCATGTCATTATCCTTAGCTCTTTTATGATCCATGGATGAAATCATAGGAACCACTGTCTTTCCGTCTGTAAAGGACAGAACAGATACCTCAGGTCCTTCTAAAAATTCTTCTATTACGATGTTGTTTCCACTATCGCCAAAAATTTTATCCTCCATCATAGAGCGAACCGCATTTTTCGCTTCTTCCCTTTCGGTAGCTATTATAACTCCTTTACCAAGGGCAAGACCATCCGCCTTGATAACCGTAGGGATTGGCGCTGTATCAAGGTATGCAAGCGCTGCATCCATATCGGTAAAAACTTCATACTCTGCTGTTGGAATATTATACTTTTTCATAAGGTTCTTAGAAAAAACCTTACTTCCTTCTATAATGGCAGCAGCCTTGTTCGGGCCAAAAGTTTTGATTCCTGCTTCATTTAAGCTGTCAACAGCACCTAAAACAAGAGGATCATCCGGCGCTACCACAGCAAAGTCAATTTTGTTTTCTACAGCAAAATCAGTAATTGCAGAAATATCCTTTGCACCTATATTTACACAGGTTGCATCTGCCGCAATACCTCCATTACCCGGAAGTGCAAAGATTTCTTCTACATTTTTATTTTCTTTAATTTTCTTTATAATGGCGTGCTCTCTGCCACCGCCACCAACTACTAAAACCTTCACAGTATTTCCTCCTGATTAATAAATAGGATATTTTTCGCAAAGCCCTATTACTTCTTTTGTAATCTGCTCCTTTGAATTTTCAAAGTCTGTTACAACAAGGTAAATCCAGTTTGCTATCTTTGCCATTTCATCCTCTTTAAATCCTCTGCTTGTAACTGCAGGAGTTCCGATACGGATACCACTTGTTACAAATGGACTTTGAGGATCATTTGGAATTGTATTCTTATTAACTGTGATGTGAACTTCATCAAGGCGCTTTTCAAGCTCTTTACCTGTAATATCAAACGGTGTAAGATTTAGTAGCATCAAGTGGTTGTCTGTTCCACCTGAAACAACCTTGAAGCCTTTTTTCAACAGTTCTTCACATAGAGCTGATGAATTCTTCACAATCTGCTTCTGGTATTCCTTAAATTCATCTGTAAGTGCTTCACCGAATGCAACAGCCTTTGCGGCAATAATATGCATTAAAGGTCCGCCTTGTGTTCCCGGGAAAACTGCCTTATCAATAGCCTTTGCCAGCTCTTCCTTGCATAGAATCAAACCGCCGCGAGGACCTCTTAGAGTCTTATGAGTTGTTGTTGTAACAACATCTGCATATGGCACAGGACTTGGGTGAAGTCCTGCTGCAACAAGACCTGCAATGTGGGCAATATCTATCATCATATATGCGCCAACTTCATCACAGATTTCACGAATTTTCTTAAAATCTATAATTCTTGAATATGCGCTGGCACCCGATACGATAAGCTTTGGCTTACACTCTTTTGCAATTTCCAGCATTTTGTCATAGTCAATCATTTCGGTATCGTCTGCTACTTCGTAAGGCACGATGTTAAAATACTTACCGGAAATATTAACAGGTGAACCATGTGAAAGGTGTCCACCGTGAGCAAGGCTAAGTCCCATTACAGTATCACCAGGATTTAGAAGAGCAAAGAAAACCGCAAGATTTGCATTTGCACCGCTGTGTGGCTGAACATTTGCGTGTTCTGCTCCAAACAGCTTTTTAGCTCTTTCTCTTGCAATATTTTCCACTATGTCAACATACTGACATCCACCATAGTAACGATGATCTGGATATCCTTCTGCATACTTATTTGTAAGAACTGTACCTGCTGCCAAAAGTACAGCCTTTGATACAATATTCTCCGATGCAATAAGCTCTATATTATGCTGCTGACGACCAAACTCTAGGTCACACGCATCATACACCTCTTTATCAAAATTCTCTAGTTCTTCAAAAAAATTTCTCAACATTCTAATCCTCCTAAATTATATCAATGATGGAACAGTCGCATTTTTGTCATAGCCATGACAATATCGTACTTATCACAAGTTTCTATAACATTATCGTCACGGATTGAGCCGCCAGGTTGCGCTATATAGCTTACGCCACTTCTTTTTGCTCTTTCTATATTATCTCCAAACGGGAAGAAAGCATCAGAGCCAAGGGAAACTCCTGTGATTTTTGAAAGGTATTCTCTCTGTTCTGCTCTTGTAAACGGCTCAGGTTTTTCAGTAAAGAACTGTTCCCAAATACCATCTGCCAAAACCTCATCATAGTCCTCACCAAGGTAAACATCTATGGCATTATCACGGTCTGCTCTTCTTACGCTGTCTTTGAAAGGAAGGTTCAAAACCTTGTCACTTTGTCTTAAATGCCAGTAATCAGCCTTACCGCCTGCTAGTCTTGTACAGTGGATTCTTGACTGCTGACCGGCACCAACACCAATAGCCTGTCCATCCTTTGCGTAGCACACAGAGTTTGACTGGGTGTATTTAAGTGTGATAAGCGCAATAATAAGGTCACGCTTTGCATCCTCCGGCAAATCCTTATTTTTAGTAACGATATCCTCCAGTAGAGCACGGTCAATTTTGAAATTATTTCTGCCTTGCTCAAAGGATATACCAAATACTTGCTTAACTTCCTTTTCGTCCGGAACATAGTTTTCATCAATCTTGATGATGTTATATGTTCCCTTTCTCTTTGCCTTTAATATTTCCAAAGCTTCATCGGAATATCCCGGTGCTATAACACCGTCTGAAACTTCTCTTGAAATAATCATGGCTGTTGTTTTATCACATTCGTCGGAAAGTGCAATCCAGTCACCATAAGAGCTCATTCTGTCTGTTCCTCTTGCTCTTGCATAAGCAGTTGCAAGCGGTGATTCGTCAAGTCCTTCTATATCGTCTACAAAGCAAGCCTTTTTAAGCTTTTCGTCCATTTTAATTCCAACTGCTGCGGATGTAGGGCTAACGTGCTTAAAGGAAGTTGCCGCACACATTCCAAGCTCTGCTTTGATTTCCTTTACAAGCTGCCAACTATTAAAAGCGTCAAGGAAGTTGATAAAACCCGGTCTGCCGTTCAAGATTTCAATAGGCAAATCCTTGCCGTTTTCCATAAAAATTCTTGATGGCTTCTGGTTTGGGTTACAACCGTATTTTAATTCAAATTCTTTCATCAAGCTTAGTTCTCCTTTGCATTTTTATTTATCATTCTGTTCTCTACCTCACCTGTTTCAAGATCTACATATCTTACATAAAGTGAGATTTTGTTATTTTCGTTCAGGTTTTCCCACAATTCCTTTGTCATTTCGTCAATGTCGTCAAGAATGAATACTCTTTCCGGTTCTCCACAGAATGTAGGAATAGGATTTCCGTCACCTTGGTATGTATGGATAAAGTGTCCAAGTCCTGAAAGTGCAGGATATGAATAGGTGAATCGAGCACAAGCAGAACCCTCAGGATCAGCGCTCTTTAGAATACTCATCTGGTATGTGAAATCGCCTTCACTGATATCCAGCATAGCACTTATTCTTGGTGTGAAGTTTGGTGCATCCGGCTCAAATTCCCTTGTTTCAAGAGCTTCTGCAAAACCTCTGTCCTCTTTTACAAAATCGTAGATTGTGTCAGTTTGATCACCATTTGTAACTATAAGCTTATTTTCAAATACTCTGATTGGAGAATAGATTATAAGACTAGGATCCTCTACCTTTGACGCATCAAAAGGATGGATAATAACTTCTTCGCCGTTTTCGACAAATATTCTGTTTCGGGAATTTTCCGATCTGCCCATAATAAAGTAGCATACAGCAGCCTTTTTTCCATCTGCAGTTTTACCTACTACAATGCCTCTTCCAACGTAGCTGTTATCTTTTATAAGTTCTCCTATTTTATCTGTTTTATAAGGATTCATATTTTTTCCTCCTGTATCATTCTTGAAACCAATTCGCAAGCTTCAGGAAGCAGCTTCCATTCTGCCTGCTCCATAATTCTTTTTTGCAGTACTTCCGGTGTATCCCCTTCTTTTACTTCTACCGCTTTCTGAAGGATGATCTTTCCGCCATCAGGAATTTCATTTACAAAGTGCACTGTGGCTCCACTTACTTTAACTCCGTATTTAAGTGCTTCCTCATGCACCTTTAAGCCATAGAATCCCTTTCCACAGAAGGATGGTATCAGTGACGGATGTACATTTATAATTCTATCTGCATATTTTTTTGTAAAATTTTCGCTTAAAATGCTCATAAATCCGGCAAGAACAATAAAATCTATACCGTTTTCTTCAAGAGCAGATATAATTTTCCCTTCAAAATCTTCCTGACCTTGAGATTCCTTTCTTGATACAACCTGTGTTTTTATTCCGGCTTTTTGAGCACGTTCCAACGCGAACACTCCCGGTTTTGACGAGATGACAAGCTCTATTTTTCCGCTTTTGATAATTCCACTTTTTTCTGCATCAATAAGAGCTTGAAGATTAGTCCCTCCACCGGAAACGAAAACTGCAATCCTTGTTAGCATATTATCACTCTTTCTTCGCCTTCTTCAATTTCACCAATGATATACGCATCTTCACCACTTGCCTTAAGGACTTCAAGAGCTTTGTTTGCATCTTCTTTTGATACAACTATGCTCATTCCAACACCCATGTTGAAGGTATTGAACATATCATGCTCTGAAATGTCGCCAGTCTTTTGAAGTAATTCAAAGATCGGCAGAATGCGGACACTTGATTTATCTATTTTAGCTGTAAATCCCTTTGGTATGCTTCTTGGGATATTTTCGTAAAAACCACCGCCTGTGATATGGGATACTGCCTTTACATTTACTTCGTCAAAAAGAGCAAGCATTGGCTTTACATAAATCTTTGTCGGAGTCAAAAGTGTCTCACCGATAGACTTTCCACCTAAAGCATCGCATGGCTTTTTGATGTCGGCATTTTCCACGTCAAAGACCTTTCTTACCAGAGAAAAACCGTTTGAGTGTACTCCACTTGAAGGAAGAGCTATTATAACATCTCCTGACTTTATTGTGGAATTGTCAAGAACCTTTTTCTTATCAACAACCCCCACCGAGAATCCTGCAAGGTCATATTCATCAATAGGATAAAATCCCGGCATTTCTGCAGTTTCGCCACCGATAAGCTCACATCCTGATTGAACACATCCCTCTGCTATACCGGATACTATATCGGCAATTTTTTCCGGATAGTTCTTTCCGCAAGCAATATAATCAAGGAAAAATAGTGGCTTTGCACCTACGCATATTATGTCGTTTACGCACATTGCTACGCAATCGATACCTACTGTATTATGCTTGCCCATCAAAAATGCCATCTTTAGCTTTGTGCCAACACCGTCTGTACCGCTAACCAGAACAGGTTTTTCTATTCCAGTTAAATCCAGTTCAAACAGACCTCCAAAACCTCCTATATCAGAAGCTTTTCCGTTGATCATAGTTCTTGCAATGTGCTGTTTCATAAGCTCTACGGCTTTGTAACCGGCAGTAATATCTACACCCGCCTCTTTGTATGTCTCGCTGTAACTCTTTTCCACTTTATTCTTCCTCCTTAGCACTTATTTTATATTGATATTTTCTCTTAATATCTTCTGTGGGGATTTGAGTTGGATAATTATTTGTAAAGCACGCATCACAATATCCACATTTTTCCGTCTTATTTATAATAGTCGGGAGATCGTCAATATTTAAAAATCCCAGACTGTCTACTCCGATAATCTGCCTCATTTCATCCAACGTATGGTTACAAGCGATCAGATTATCTCTGGAATCTATATCTGTACCATAGTAACACGGATTCATAAACGGCGGTGCAGATGAACGCATATGCACCTCGGTAGCTCCTGCATCTCTCAATAAGTTTACAATTCTTGCACAAGTTGTACCTCTTACAATAGAGTCATCCACAAGTACTACTCTCTTTCCTTTTACAGTGCTGGTAACTACATTCAGTTTGATTTTAACCTTGTCCTCTCGGGTTTTTTGCCCCGGAGCAATGAAGGTTCTGCCTATATATTTATTCTTGATAAATCCAATTCCGTAAGGAATGCCTGATTCCCTTGCATATCCCAACGCTGCATCCAGTCCCGAATCCGGTACACCTATTACAACATCAGCCTCTACCGGATTTGACCTTGCAAGACAAGCCCCCGCCTTCGCTCTGGCTTCATGTACACTAACTCCGTCTACAATCGAATCCGGACGTGCAAAGTATATGTACTCAAAAATGCAGATATGCTTTTTTTCTTTTCCGCAGTGGTCCTTTATAGAACGGATACCGCCCTTTTCAAATACAACGATTTCACCCGGTTCGATATCTCGTATATATTCTGCACTGACAGCATCAAGTGCACAGGTTTCTGACGCAACAACATAGCTTCCGTCTTCACATCTGCCATAGCATAAAGGTCTAAATCCGTTTGGATCTCGCACTGCAATTAGTTTTGACGGGGACATAATAACCATAGAATATGCACCCTTTATCTTGTTCATTGCACCGTTTATAGCCTCTTCTATGGATGATGCTGTAAGTCTTTCCTTTGTAATGATGTAAGAGATAACCTCGGTATCGCTGTTTGTATGGAATATGGATCCGGAAAGCTCAAGATCACGCCTTAGAATATCAGAATTTACTATGCTTCCATTATGCGCAATGGCAATATGACCCTTAATATGGTTAACAACCATAGGCTGTGCATTTATACGGCCCTTATTGCTTGATGTACCATATCTTACATGGCCAAGTACAAGTCTTCCTTCCCCAAGAGATTTTAACTTTCTTTCGGTAAATACATCATTTACAAGACCGTCATCCTTGTATGAAGTGAAAACCCCATCATCATTCACTACTATACCGCAGCTTTCCTGTCCTCTATGCTGCAGAGCGAAAAGAGCATAATATGCACTTGATGCCACATCCGAAACCTCAGGACAAATCATGCCAAAAACTCCACATTCTTCATTAATTTT
>SVKH01000033.1 GCA_015068545.1 Oscillospiraceae bacterium | reverse complement strand
AGAATTATATCCACCGCAAAGCTACTCGAAAACGAATGAAAAAAATAAAAAAGAGGTTTTTTTAATGAACATAAAAAAAGACACACTGCCAACTATCTCACTGTTACTTGCAGCAACATTATGGGGACTCACCGGCATTTTTGTGAGGAATCTCACTCAAATGGGGCTTTCCACCTTCGACATGATATTCTTCCGCAGCTCGGTTACGGCAATATCCATGCTGATATTTCTGCTCATAACCGACAGGAGCAAGCTAAAGATAGATATCCGCGACTGGTGGTATTTTTTCGGCACTGGGATACTTAGCTTTTTATTATTTGGCTTTTGCTATTTTTACACTATAAAGAATGCGTCCATGTCACTTGCCGCAATTCTTTTATACACATCGCCATTTTTCGTAATAATTATGGCGCGAATATTCTTTAAGGAAAAAATAACCGCAGGCAAAGTCATAGGACTTTTGCTTGCAGTTATAGGTTGTTTCCTTATTTGCAACACCGATAAAAACGTAAAAATAACACCACTTATTATTTTCACCGGTCTTTCCTCCGGATTTTGCTACGCATTGTACAGCATTTTCGGAAGAGTAGCACTAAAAAAGTACGACTCCTCCACAGTTACTTTTTACACATTCCTGTTCGCATTTATCGGTACAGTTTTTGTAGTAGACCTAAAGTCTCTTTCCCAAGCAATAATATCAGCACCCCAAAGTCTGCCGCTTTCTATCCTGTTTGCCTTTGTAAGTGCGGTATTACCCTACGTTTTCTACACATACGGACTAAAATACACCGAAGCCGGCAAGGCATCTATAATAGCTACACTGGAGGCAGTGGTTGCCTCAATTTCCGGCGTATTGGTATTTGGCGAAAAAATCCAGCCTGCAGGTGTATTGGGAATAATACTGGTACTACTTGCTGTGGCTATGCTGAACACAAAAAAGCAGCTTAATTCTTAAGAATCTCAACGGCCTTCTGAAGCTGAATATCTTCACTGTATTCCAGCTTTGTGATGGCCGTTTCTGTTTCCATTTCCACCACAACGTCCGGCTGGATGCCTATATCATGGATACATGTGCCATTTGGGGTAAAGTATCTGGAGGTGGTTATGGACATTCCCGAACCGTCAGTTAACGGAATAACCGTTTGCACTATTCCCTTTCCAAAGGTCTTAGTCCCTACTACGGTTGCCTTTTTATGGTCCTTTAAAGCTCCTGTCAACACTTCTGACGCAGATGCACTTCCGCCGTTTACCAGAACAACCATTGGCATTTCGCAGCACTTCTTATCCGATTCTACAATTTCCTTTTTTCCGCGTTTATCCTCAGTGTATGTAATGATGCCTTCCGGCAAAAGCATATCCGCAATATCACACACCGAGCCGAACTCTCCGCCGGGATTATTTCTAAGGTCTATAATCAGCTTTTTTGCTCCTGCTGCTTGCAGCCCGTTATAGTTATCCTCAAATTCCTTTGCTGTTCCAACTTCACCGTCTGTTGTATCAAACTCGCTGATTCGGATATATCCGATATCATCTTCCATCAGCTTGGAGGTAACTGTTTCCTTCTCTATTTTCTCTCTGGTTATCACTACATCAAAAGGCTCCGATTCTCCTCTTTTTAAAGTGACTGTTACAGTAGTGCCAACATCACCGTTTTTCATACTGTACGCCGCCTCGGAAATCTGAGCGCTTTTATATACTTCTCCGTCAACCGCAAGTAGGATATCCCCTGCAAGCACTCCTGCCTTTTCCGCAGGTGAATTATCCATAGGCGAAACCACCACAAGACAGTCATTTTCCACGTCTGCTCCTATCGTAGCGCCTACACCAACATATACGCTCTGCAAACTATCCATACGCGCTGTAAATTCGGTTTTGGGAAAATACATAGTGTACGGATCTCCCACAGCAGCCGCAAGCCCCATGGAGGCGTAATCTGCCATAGTTTCCTCATCGCTTTCAAATATACCATAGTCCTCGATGAGAGTTTTTACCGTACTTACCTTATCTATCACCAGCCCGTGTCTTACTCTGAACAGTATGCTGTGAAAAATTCCCGATACTAAGAATGATATAATTGCAGTTACGGAAACTGCAAAAATCAATTTTGACTTTTTCTCCATATATTCCCTCCTATATTACCTTATTATCTTATGCACAAGCAGAGGTAAAATATTATATAAATTGTTCTCCCGCTACTCACCTAGTTTGGATTTATCCCAAATATAAAGACGGTATAATTTAGATGCCAAGATTATTAAGTAATAGTTCATGCCGGATCAAGACTAAAATCATCTAATCCAATCAACGGGTAGACAGCGGCTAATCATAACACTACTACTATCAAGGGCCATTAAACCCTTACCATTTTCCTCATTTCACAATTCCCACAACTGCCGTAACCGACTTTGACGGCACCATCAAAAGGTTTCCGCCAAGGGACACTCCTATCAGCTTCTCCGGTTCCAGTAATTTGAAAATTTCGCGCTGAAATTCCAAGGGGAAATCGCCATATCCTGGGCTGAACCGTGGTTTTGTCATACCAAATTCATCAGCCACATCCTTGCAAAATTCATCGCACAGCGCTTCTACTCTCTCTGCTCCTATGGCTTGAAATATAACCGATTTAGAAGGCGAAATCACAGCATACCTTTTTATCAGTCGGTCTATCTCTATTCCGACAGTAGCGGCAAAAATCACAGCACAGCTACTGCCATCAAGATTTTTTAAAAGATCCCGTGATTCCACCTTTACTCCGTCAAAGCATATCTCATTTTCCTGATGCTTTACAGAAAACACCCCATAGCAAACTCGGTAGGATAGCCTTTCTCCAGCCTCCGTTATACACTCATTTATAAGCTCATCAAGCTCATGGGTTATACTTCCTTTTCCCAAATACCGTAATATCTCAGCCTTATTTACTTCCGGCGGAGAATACGTCCTTACATATACTGTATTTTCCATAATCAATCCAATATTTCAGATAAATTTTCCAATATTTTCTTTGCCACATCCGGCTTGTTCATAGAATAAACGTGAACATTTTTAATTCCGTTTGCGTACAGGTCTATTATCTGATCGGTGGCATAGACTATTCCTGCCTGCTTCATAGCCTCCGGCGAATATCCGAATTTGTCCACAAGATTTTTAAACCGCTGAGGCATAAACGAGCCGGAAAGCTTTATAGCACGTTCCACCTGATTTGCATTGGTGATAGGCATAATACCGGGTATGATAGGCACAGTAATACCAGCTTCGCGGATTTTGTACAAAAAGTTGTACAAAAGATTATTATCAAAAAACATTTGTGTGGTCAAAAAGGAGCAACCTGCGTCTACCTTTTCCTTTAGATACTTTATATCCTCGTTCTGATTTTTACTTTCCGGATGTACTTCTGGATAGCACGCTCCTCCTATGCAAAAATCTGCTCCGCATTCCTTTATTTCCCGAATAAGGTCAATTGCATGGGAAAAATCAAGTCCGGATCTGTCCGAATTTTCCAGCTCAGGAGTTAAATCACCACGCAGTGCAAGTACATTTTCTATGCCGGCATCCTTCATATCCTGTATCTGACGGCAGACGGTCTCTCTTGCAGAAGAAACACAGGTAAGATGCGCCACAGTAGGCACACCGTAGCTATCCTTTATATTCTTTGCTATATTTAAGGTATACTTACTTGTACCTCCGCCTGCTCCATAGGTAACGCTCATAAACGCCGGCTTCAATCTGGCGATTTCCTCTGTTGCTGATTTTACAGACTCTATTGCCGTATCTGCCTTTGGCGGGAAAACCTCAAAGGACATGGTCAATTTTTCCCCACTTAAAATATCTGATATTTTCATCGCTTACTCCTTGATTATGTATTTGAAATTTCTTATCTGTAAAGTAAAAAATACGTCCTGCCAACAGCAAAACGTATTTTAAAATTTATTGCTATGTCACAGTCTGCTGTCTGACTGTTTTTTTCGGATTCTCAAAAGCTTTGGTATATGAATTTGAATTTTAACACCTTGACAGTTCCTTTCCACACTATCCAGCACACTTGACACCGCGTCCAGATCAAAGTCCACAATAGACATAAAGCTGATCTCTCCGTTTGTAGTAATGGCAAGGAAAAAGTCCATTCTTTTAAGCATTTTTTCCAACTGATTGTCTTCTTCAAACGACTTCAAACTTCCGGGATATTCCTCTTCAGAAAGAGACTTTTTCAAAAACTTTAAAGAACCCACATATATCCTATCAAGGTCGGAAAAGCTAATCTCCTCACACTTTACACCATCCGGTATAAAGTCAGAAATAAACGCCGGCTTTTCCTTTACCTTATACGGCAATATGCAGTTTTTCCAAGTCGACAGCACCAGCTTTTCTCCATCAGTTGCAATGTAGGTAGGGAAAGCTGTGTTTATCCTTATAACTACATATGAAAGACCTATGATAAAAGCTATAAGGTACCAAAAAGCATACAGGACTCCTCCCGAAAACAGATTGGTTATAGCAAGCACAAATCCTGCAAGACTGATAGTGCCTACTATGGCTATTTTCAAAATATAGTTACGTCGCACTTTGTCTTTTATTGAGGCTTTTGATATATACTCCATACAGTTCTCCTTTTAAAATACTCCTTACATTATATCAGAAAAACCGCAGTCCGTCAAGTTATTTGATTTTCTTTGCCTCAAAGTAGTATCTTTTATCCCATGCGTGTCCCATAGAGAAGGTTTTTCTCGGCAGAGCACCGTCCTTAATAACTGTGGTAAAAAGGTCGCTTTTTTCCATTCCGTCCAGCAAGAATCCCACGTTTCCATCTTGGGCAGAAAGCTTACATACCACGTCATCACCATGGATATAGTCAACCTCAGCACCTATATGGTCCAGATAGTTCTGCAACGAGCCAACTGCAAGGTTTGACTTGTCGTTTACAATATAAAGATCCTTTATTTCATCACCCTTTACAAGTCGAAGATGCTGACCGCCGTTATCCTCGGTGGAGCTTTCAGGATAGTACTTCAAAAGTCCGTCCATCAGCTTATCTGCATCGCTTCCGAACACAACCCGGTGGATAGGTTCAAATTCCAGTGCATCATCATGAATATTCTCAAGCTCAACTAGGCAGTATCTTGCAGGATGATTTTCCTGCTCCTCAACAGGAATATTCTTTTTTATGTTTTCCCAGCAGGTCTTGGCGGTTGCCAGAGAATGGTTTCCGTCACCTACCGCAAAAACAAGATTATCTTCCGCATTTTCCTCAAGCTCGTCTATGGCAGCAAGAACTCTTTCTGCCTCAAAATCTGACAACAGGTAGCCCTTTAAATGACCTCCGTTTTCCATCAGGTCAAAATCGTAAATAAGCTCACCCTTTTCTATACATTCTATCACAGTCTTTTCGCTGTCATTCATAAGAAGCATTACATGAGGAAGCTCAAGTCCGGCATTCTCACGAATTTTAACCCTAGGTGGGATTCGTTCCAAAACGGTGCCTTCCGTTGCTCTTATTTTGCTTTTTGATCCCTTTGAAAAATCGTAATCCTCTAGGTCCACACAGCCAACTATACCCTTTCTGGTTTTACCGTTTTCCATGGTACGTTCAACATATATAAGGCTTCCCAAAAGCTCCTCAAATACACCGTCTTCCTCATACTTTTTCATAGCGGAATTGATTTTTTCAATTCTTTCGTCACCTTCCGACAAAAACGCCTCAGGGTAAACAAGGTTCAAGGTAGAAGGTTCACCTCCTACTAACTTTTCCACTCTTTGCCAATATTCCGGTTGAGATGTGTATTGATCGCAAGCAACAACACTCCATTTTGTAAGGTCAACACCTTTTGCCGGTACAAGTATGTCTGCTTTTTTTAATGAACTCATTTTTCTATCTCCTTTTCTATCGTACAGGGAATTAAACTGTAATTCCCAAAAGTAAACTCCCCACAGCATCCCCGCTTTCTCAAGCAAGGATATATCCTATCTTTCTATTCTTCTGTTATATCGCACAGTGTTGCGTCTGTAACCTTTACCAAGTCCTTTGGAGTCATTATAAGTGTTACTCCGCAGATTCCGCCGGAAACTGCCATTTTTTCATTTTCCACGCAGCTTTCGTGTATATATGTGGTAAATTTTTTCTTCATACCGATAGGCGAAACACCGCCCCTGATGTAGCCGGTAAGTGGCAAAAGCTCCTTTACCGATATAAGCTCCACCTTTTTATTCCCCGATACCTTTGCCAGCTTTTTTAAATTAACTTCTCTGTCAACAGGGATGCACACTACCATGTAGTCATTTCCCTTTGCTACCAAAGTTTTAAAAGACATTTCGCAGGGTATTCCCGTAAGCTCTGCAATATGCACACCGAAGTTTTCGCCTACCTCTTCCGCCTGATACTCGATAGCTTCAAAGGGTATTTTCTGGGCGGTCAGTATTCGCATTGCATTTGTGATAATCGGTTTTTTCTTTGCCATAATTCTTCTCCGTAATTGTTTAACTGCGTAAGCGGATTACCTCCGCATAAAATTCCGCATTTTTCATAAGTTTTCGTAACAGTCTAGGATAGCTCTACTACCGTAACTCCCATTTCTCCTTCTCCGTATCTGCCTGCTCTGTACGATTTTATCCTCTTATTTCTCCTGAGAGCTTCGGTAATGCCTGTTCTCAGTACACCGGTGCCCTTTCCGTGGATTATGGTAACCGGTGAAACTCCTGCCATATAGCAATCATCCAGAAATTTTTCCACATTCATCACAGCCTCTTCCAAAGTCTGTCCACGCACATCTACCTCTGTGGATACATCCTTTGTCTTTGAAGCGTATACTCTTGTGTTTTTTACATACTTATCTGCAAGCTCCTTTGCAGAGTTATCGCTGACACGGTCGATGTTTGAAATATGCACATCCATCTTGAGTATTCCTGCCTGAACTCTAACCATTCCCTTTGAATCAGGCACTTTTATGATAGTAGCTGTCTGGTCAACATCCAGAATTTTTACAGTCTCTCCCTCTTTTAGGTCTTTAGGAGGATTGCGGTAGGTTTTGCGAGGCTTTTCGCTGTTTTTCATCGCTTTTTCGATGCTTTCTGAGTGCTTTTTTAGCTTATCACGGGACTTTTGCACTTTGCCTTGAATATCTTTGGTCTTTCCCTCTATTCTCATTCGCTCAAGTTCCTTGATAATGCTGTTGGACTCTTCCTTTGCGTCCATTATAATTATCTTTGCCTCACGCCTTGCTTCCTCTAAGATTCGTGACTTTGACTCCTTCAGCTTTTTACGTTCTGCCTCTATTTCCTCACGCATAACGGTAAGCTCTCGCTTCATTCGTTTTGCGTATTCCTTTTCCGATCTTGCCTCTGCACGACTTTGCTCAAGGTCGGTAATCACGTCCTCAAATTTAACATCCTCGTCGCTTAATATCTCGTTAGCTCTGTCTATTACAGCCTCCGATAGTCCCAGTCTTCGGGATATAGCGAAAGCATTGGACCTGCCCGGCACACCAATTAAAAGCTTGTAGGTAGGCTTTAGGCTGTCCACATCAAACTCACAGGATGCGTTTTCCACGCCATCTGTGGTAAGGGCAAATAGTTTAAGCTCGCTGTAATGAGTAGTGGCTACCGTTGTTGCACCGAAACCTCTAAGATGCTCCAGGATAGATATTGCAAGCGCCGCACCTTCCGTTGGATCTGTGCCGGCACCAAGCTCGTCAAAAAGCGCCAAGGAATCACCATCCACCTGATTCATAATATCCACTATCTTCACCATATGGGATGAAAAAGTAGATAGACTTTGTTCTATACTTTGCTCATCGCCTATATCGGCGAAGAACTTTTTAAAAAGTGCCGCACGGCTGTTTTCATTTGCCGGAATATGCAATCCCGATGCTGCCATTATAGAAAATAGACCTATTGTCTTTAACGTTACTGTTTTTCCGCCGGTATTAGGGCCGGTCACCACCAGAGTATCAAATCCGTTACCTACATAGATGTCGTTGGAAACAACTCTGTCCTTTGGTATTAAAGGATGTCTTGCTTTTTTAAACTCTATGATACCTTCGTCATTTAAAACAGGCTCTGTGGCGTTATATTCAAAGGAAAGCTTTGCCTTGCAGAATATAAAATCCAACTTGGTTACTACATCTAAATTAGTGAGAATTATCGCCGAATTTTCCGAAACCTCTGCAGAAAGCCGCATAAGTATTTTTTCTATTTCAATTTGTTCCTTTGCAGCAAGATCACGAATCTCGTTATTTGCGTTTACAACACTCATAGGCTCTATGAAAAGCGTTGCTCCGCTTTGCGAGGAATCGTGCACTATACCTGCCACTTCCCCTCGGTACTCTGCTCTTACCGGAATAACATACCTGTCGGAACGTATGGTTACAATTGGATCCTGCAGATACTTTTTATAAGTTTCCGAGCGTATCATTGCATTAAGGCTTTCCTTAATTTTAGCATGAAGGCTTTTTATCTTACGCCGGATTGCCGAAAGGTCTGCCGAGGCATCATCTGCTATTTCTGTTTCTGAGAGTATGGCAGAATTGATAGAATCTTCCAAAGCCTTGTTGGAAGTTATTGAGGATGCGTATCCTGCAAGAATGCCTTCTTCTTTAGCACCGTCATTTAAGTATGCTTTTATTCTGCGGGCAACGTACATTATCCGCGAAACTTCCATCAAATCGCGGATATTAAGCATACCTCCCATATCACTTCGCTTTACTGCTGCCGTAACATCTCTAACTCCAAGGTTTATGGGCGGATTGCCTATTTTAAAGCATACCGAAACAGCCTCTGTGGTCTCCGCCTGAGCATTTTTTGCCTCATCAAGTGTTTCGCAGGGCTCAAGGTCCAGTATCCTCTCCTTTACCCTTTCGCTATCGGTAAAGCTTGCCATTTTATTCAGTATTTTATCAAATTCTAAGGTTTTAAATGCAGCTTGTTTCATTTTTAAACCCATACCCCCATTTTCGTACTATCTATAATTATATCATTTTTTTCAATAAAAACAATATCTTTATTGCAAAAAATATAATATTGTGATAAAATGATGTATATGTTGTATCTGGGAGTGTTGGCTATGGTGGAAAGATTTATGCAAATGGCAATTAAAGAAGCTAAAAAGGCATACGCCATAGACGAAACGCCAATAGGTGCGGTCATTGTCCGTGACGGCAAGGTCATCTCCAGAGGGTACAACAAACGCGAAACCAAAAAAAACGCCTTGATGCACGCCGAGATAATCGCAATAGACAAGGCTTGCCGAAAGCTTGGAGGCTGGCGTCTGCCCGAGTGCGAAATATACGTCACCTTGGAGCCATGCCCAATGTGCATGGGTGCCATACTCCAGTCCCGTATAGAAAAGGTTTACTTCGGCGCATATGACCATAAATCCGGCTGCTTGGGAAGTGCCTGTGACCTATCACAGGTGTTACCTCATAAAATCACATACCAAGGCGGTATCTTAAAAGCAGAAAGCGAAGAAATATTAAAAAGTTTTTTTAAAAATCTAAGAAAGAAGGATAAATAAAATGCGAATTACTGATAAAGCTAAAAGAATAATCTGTATAACACTCGCTGTTGCACTTATTTTACCAATTGCAATTTCCATTGTATCAATGTTTGTAGCATAACGGAGGCACAATTATGGCAAAAAAATCCAAACTAAAAAAAGTGATTATTACCTTGATAACTGTTCTGGTTTCAATCGTTGTGGCTATTGGAATTGCCGGACTTGCTGTATATAACTTTGTTATTATTCCAAAATACAATCAGTATATAAACACCGGCGAAAAGGAAGGCGAAAAGCTAACTAACAAGGACATTGTCACCTTCGCCAAGTACTTTACCAACAAAGACTTTGTAGAAAGCATTACCAATATAAGTAAGGATACAGCAAAGGATGTACTCTCTACCCTTCTAGAGATTGAAAGTGAAGACGAAATAACAGAAGGTACCGATCCGGCAGAACAATCTGGCAGCGAAACCGGCATCTCTTCAGGTAATGAGACCACTTCCCCATCAGATTCTAAAGCTACACCTTTTATAAGTCTTACTCCGGAAAAAACTGACATAGCATTTACACAGGCAGGTACATCAAAGCTTTATTCTCCAACAAAAAACCATGACCATCATCAAAACGGAGTAATTAATGGTAATCAAAACGTAAACACACCACAAATAAACCAAATCGGAGGCGCAAATCAACAATCCGGCTCTTCACAGCCTACGGCAACCAATCCGCCACCACAGCAGTTCGAGCCTCTGTCAAAAGAGGACGTTCCGAAAAAGCATCAAACAGCATACGATAGAATCATGGCGGCAGCTTCCAAAGAAGAAATTCAAGCCGGCATGGCTATTATAGCAAAGGTAAATATGGGCAAGGTAAACAGCCTGCAATCTTCAGGCAACACTAAAGAGCTAAAATCATACATAAAGAGCGTGCTTACCTCCGGCGAGATTTCCACAGCCCTTAGACTATACAGAAAATACAAACACCTCCTTTAATTTTTCTGTATAATACACTGCCTTTCTGGAGATTATAAATTCGGGAGGTGCAAAAAAATGAATTGTAATTGTAAACCAAACGAAAGCATTAAATGCACTGTTACAGAGTGTAAGAATCATTGCAAATCAAAAGATTTCTGTTCCTTAGACTGTATAACAGTAGGTTCTCACGAGCCAAACCCAACTATGAATGAGTGTACAGACTGTAAGTCATTCGAGTTGGCATAAAACTTTTTTTCCAAAATAATTTGGAAGCATGATGTTTTAGCGGGTTGTAGCAATAGTGCAGAATGTAGTCTGCACCTTTGCTATAACCCCTTATCATTTTATGAGGCGCTATTTTTTACATTTTTGCCCCTATCCTCCAGCGAATTTCTACCACTTTTTGCGCGGGGATAGCATCTTTAATAAAAGCTTTTACGAGGTATATTATGAAGAACGATTTCCCGTTTTCACTTGACAATAAAAGATACCATACATGGAACTATCACCTGCAAAAGACCTTTGGCAAAAAGGTTTTCAAAGTGGCATTAAACGGTGGTTTCACCTGCCCGAATCTTGACGGGACAAAGGGTTTTGGCGGATGCACCTATTGCCTTAGCGGCAGCGGAGATTTTGCAGGGAATCCGGGACACGACGTTTTGGTTCAGTTTGAAGAAATTAAGGAAAAAATGCACAAAAAATGGCCTGACGCCCTTTACATACCTTACTTTCAGGCAAACTCTAATACATACGAAAAAGCATCGGTTTTAAGGGAAAAATTTGAGCCGGTATTAGCTATGGACGGTGTTGTCGGATTTGCAATTGCAACTCGCGCAGACTGTCTGGCAGATGATGTACTTGCATACTTAGATGAGCTTAATAAAAGAACTTTCCTTATAGTAGAATTGGGACTTCAAACAGTTTTTGACAAAACCGGCGAGAGAATTAACCGTTGTCATAGCTATGCGGAGTTTTTAGAAGGTTACAAAAAGCTAAAAGCTCTTGGTATTCGTGTCTGCGTCCATCTAATATTAGGACTACCGGGAGAAGATCACGAAATGATGATGGAAAGTGCAAAAAAAGTGGCAGAACTAAATCCTGAGTATGTAAAGCTCCACCTTTTACATATACTAAAGGGTACAAAAATGGCAGAACAATACCAAAACGGAGAATTTTCTGCCATGACTTTGGAGGAATATGTAAATACCGTTGTGGACTGTTTGGAAATCTTCCCAAAAGAAACCGTTTTCCAAAGACTTACCGGCGATGGCGGCAGAGATACATTGATAGCTCCCCTTTGGAGCCTTAAAAAATTTGTGGTATTAAATGAGATTGACAAGGAAATGGTGCGACGCAACACATATCAAGGTGCAAAAAGTAAATGATTTTTGCGAAATACGCATCTATAAATACTCCTAACAAATTTGAAACAGAATACTACGATAGATTAATAAAAGTTTAATCACTAAATAATGGCACTAATAAATCGAACTTATAAAAACCATTTGTTTTAATAAAAAAACATTATTCCTTCAAAAAAGTGTACAATATAAACTATATAAGGGGACCGCCAAAACCCACATTAATTCAAGGATTTTGGCACAAGAAAAGCAGCTTCGCTGCACCGCCTACGGCGGAAGGTCGAAGCAATCTCGCTTTTCTTATGCCATGTGCATTTTTGAAAAGCTAAAGATTTTCCAAACAATTGCACGGCAGTATAATTATTTTTGCTTTATGGGAACGCAGTTTCCTATAAAGTAAAAAACACCTGATATTTACCAATAATGGTTCAAATATCAGGTGTTATTCATTTGGAAAAGGCGAATAGTTTAGATGCCAGTTTCTTTATTAAATAAATACCTATTCAACCTTCATCATCCTGTATCCGACACCTATATGTGTCTGGATATACTGCGGAGAGTCCGGAAGCTTTTCAATCTTTTTTCTAAGTGTTGTCATAAACACCCGAAGGGAACCTATATCCGTTTCCCATGCGCTGCCCAAAATTTTCTCTGCAATAAATTTATGCGTAAGCACCTTTCCTACATTTTGTGACAACACACAAAGCATATTTTGATATAGGATAAATGAATAACCTATCACTTTTGCCGAGTGATAGGCTACGCACTTTATTTTCTATATCATCAGTTCATTTTATTTTGTTTCCTATATAGCAAATATGAATATATCGTTGGAATAATAACAAGTGCAAAAATTATTGTCATAAATATAAATGTTAAATCAAACAGTCCTGACACAATCATTATTATACCACCATAAATCCAAAGTTTTCCTGCAAGCTTATGTGTTTTATTCCAGTTCTCTTCATCATGCAGTGTCCAGGGGAGCTTGATTCCGATTGTGTAATTTTGTTTGCATTTTGGAAGAATAAAGCCAAGCACAAAAAATAAAATTCCCACGAAGGCAGGCATTATGCTTTCGACACTTATTTTATATCCCAATGCATTAGCATAGATACAAATTCCGCAAATCAATGAGCAAACGGGAACAATGCTTATAACGGTCGAGAACATTTTATTACTAATATTCTTTCGTCTCGGATCGGCACTTGTTGCAATAATACATATTAAATTCACAAAAGCCAGTATCGCCGGAAGTCCAACAACTGCAAACATTTTACTGTTGTAACCTGTAATTTCACCGTTCCATCCAAAACTTGTCGCTATGTTTTCCGGCAGTCTGTTCCAAACCACAAATCCGAAAATCATCGGCAACAATGTAATTATAGAGGAAATAATTATCTTATATT
>SVKH01000032.1 GCA_015068545.1 Oscillospiraceae bacterium | reverse complement strand
GTATTTTACCAGTTCATCTACGGTGACATTTGTGTTCAGCCTGTCTTGCATATAAGTGATTAAAAGGTTTAGAGTAGCGATAGACTGATTCACATTTATGGTGGAATATTGGCTGGATGGCGTATTATTGCGGATGAAGGAAATCAACAGCTCGCAAAGGTACATCTTTAATAGCTGTTCCGAGCCTATTAGCTGGTCTGGTTTTCGCACCAGCTTGTTCGTGTATGGGTCGTTAAAAGGAGTAATAAAAGCATTGGTGTATTCCGAGATTATTTTCGAAATAATGCTTTTTTGATTTTGACCTACCTTCAGGATTTTGTTTTTGAAAAAATCCATTCCGGCAGATTTGGAATCAAAGCTGACGATAGCGACGTTTGGCGCGGTTACTCCGTCGGAGTTAATGGTATGCCATTCGTTAGGCTTATGAAAAATGACCTCACCTTGCTTTAGGATATACTTGCTTTCTTCCGAGGTGACAATTACTTCGCCCTTGTCCACATAGACCATTTCCCAAAAGTCATGACTTTCTCCGCTGAATTGGTAGTTTCTGGAATATTCAAAATAATGTACTGTATATAGCTTACTGATTGAAATATCACTTTTTAAGACAGTGCCTGTGTATTCGGTCATTTTTTCACCACCTTTAATTTGCTGATTTGAGTATATCAAAGATTTTGATTAAAATCAATATAAAGCTGTAAAAAATGCAAAACAAAATGAAAAATGTGCAAATACAATAAAGCGAAAGCAGTATATAATTTCAAAAGATTAAAAAAAGACTGGACAAAAGGAAGTTTTTGGTGTATTATAATAGGTGGAGCAAATATAGTGAAGAGTCAAAATAGGGAGAATTTGTAATGAATGAAACTAAATTGAAGGAAATTTGTTCAAAGTTTAAAGTAACCACAGAGGCACAGCCATACGGCAACGGACATATAAATGACACATTCTTATGCGAAAGTGAGCCGGCGCTTATTTTGCAAAGAATTAACTCAAACGTTTTTAAGAATCCACATGAAGTAATGGAGAATATTTATAACGTTACCGAGTTTTTGAAAAAAAAGATTATTGCTGCAGGAGGAAATCCTGACAGAGAGACACTTACTGTTGTAAGAACAATCGACGGTAAGAACTACTATACAGACGAAGATGGTAGCATATACAGAGTGTATAAGTTTATAGGTCACTCCATAGCTTACGACACAGTAGAGAACCCTATCCAGCTATACTATGCAGGACAGGCATTCGGAAGATTCCAACGTATGCTGGATGATTACCCTGCAGACAGCCTTTACGAAACCATCGTAAACTTCCACCACACACCAATGCGTGTAGAGAACCTTAAAAAGGCAATAGCAGAGAACAAAGCAGGCAGGCTTGACAGCATTAAGGCTGACGTGGACTTTGCTCTGGAATACAGCAAGTACGCATCAGCGATAGTAGATGCTATGGCAGAAGGCACAGTACCTCTTAGAGTTACTCACAATGATACCAAGCTTAACAACGTACTTTTTGATGCTGACACAAAAGAAGGCGTGTGCGTAATAGACCTTGACACAGTAATGCCGGGTTCTATGCTATATGACTTTGGTGATGCTTTAAGATCAGGAGCATCCAGCGGATGCGAAGACGAAACAGACCTTGACAAGATATACTTCGACCTTGAAAAGTTTGAGCAATTTGCAAAGGGCTTCCTTTCAGAAACTGCATCTTGCCTGACAGAAAAGGAAGTAGAGTTTCTTCCACTTTCTGCACTTCTACTTACATATGAATGTGGTATAAGATTTTTAACAGACTACTTGGAAGGTGACACATACTTCAAGATTCACAGAGAAAACCACAATCTTGACAGAGCAAGAAACCAGTTTAAGCTAGTGGCAGATATTGAAAGCAAGTTCGACCAAATGGCAGAAATTGTTAAGAAATATAAGTAATATTAAAGCTGATGCAATAAGAGGTTGCATCAGCTTTTTGTATTAAAATCCAATTTCTCTTAAAAGTCCAGAAAGCGTGTGGGCAGAGTCTCTTAGTCCTTTCATTTCCTCTTTGGAAAAAGGCACCTCCAGAATCCTTTCCACTCCGCTGCCGCTTACTATAGTCGGGACAGAAAGAGCAACGTCTTTTATGTCATATTCTCCTTCAAAAATTCCCGAAACGGTGAGTACAGAGTTTTCATCTCCTGCGATACACTCGCAGATTCGTCTTACAGCCACGGCGATTGCATAGAATGTTGCGCCCTTTTTTTCTATTATCTCATAGGCGGCATTTTTTACCTTGATATACATTTCGTCCAGTTGGTTTATGGAGCATCTGTCGGTGTATTTGCAAAACTCATTCATAGTCATACCGCCAATGTTGGTAACGCTCCATGCCGCAACCTCGCTGTCGCCATGCTCACCGATGATATAGGTGTGGCAATTTCGAGCATCAACTCCGGTTGTAGTGCTTATCATATATTTAAGTCGGGATGTATCAAGTACTGTGCCGGATCCCAGTACCTGATTCTTTGGCAATCCGGAAATGCGATAGGTTATATAGGTAAGGATATCCACAGGGTTAGACACAGGCATCAGTATAACATCATCCGGAGCGTGTTTCATGATGCACTCAATGATGCTTCTGTAAATCTTGGCATTTTCCTTTAGTAGGTCAAGTCTTGTTTCACCCTCTTTTTGGGGTGCTCCTGCGGCGATGACTATTATGTCCGCATCTTTGCAATCGGTGTAGTCGCCGGAAACCACAGATACCGGTTTTACAAAGGAAACTCCGTGGGACATATCAAGGGCATCACCCTCTGCTTTGTTTTTGTTTATGTCAATCAGGACAATTTCCTGAAAAATACCGCTGAGCATAATCGTGTATGCGGTGGTTGAGCCTACTGCTCCAGCTCCTATAACAACCAACTTCCCTCTGAACATTTTAACTCTCCTTTTGCGTTTTCTTTTATTTTGCGGAATTTTCGGTTATTTATGTGTGTTTAAAATGAATTTTGAAAGAAAGTGAAGATTAAAAGATTTTGACTGGTAGGAGTCAAGGGTAAAGCTGGGATAAAGGAGTATATGGGAAAAGTCCGGTAAAGGTTAAAGAATAAAAGATTATATAGGCAGAGACCGATAAAGTTCAAGAAATAAAAGGTTATATGTCAGAGATCGACAAAATCAAGAAATAAAATAGTATATGGTAGAGTCCAGTAAAGATCGAGAAATAAAAGATTATATAGGCAGAGACCAGTAAAAATCAGGAAATAAAAGATTGTATGGCAAAGACCAGTAAAAATTAAAAAAACAGGAGAGCAGTACGAAGCCCCTGCAGATGGTTGCGGGGTGCCAAATCTGCCCTCTGTAATTTTTTTAACTAAAAGATAATTATTTTTTGTCTATCGGCGGTCTTTTTCCGAAGTACTGATAGATATTGCACTTAATCATTCCGTTATATATTTTGCGGCGTTTATCTGCCTTTTTGCCGAAGTGCTTTTCAAATTCTTCGTCCGATGCAAGAATGTAGTATGACCAGTCCGGTAGCTTTTTAAAAGCTTTGCCCATCTTTTCATAAAGCTCGTAACAGGCTGCGGCATCGCTTAGTCTTTCGCCATATGGCGGATTACAGATTATGCTGCCGTAGGGGATGTCGGAAGTGAAATCAAGAGCATTTCCGCATGAGAAGTTTATACAGTCGGAAACTCCTGCAATTCTTGCGTTATGCTTTGCAAGCTCTACAGTGTCTTCGTCTATGTCCGATGCGATAATATTAAGAGGTGTGTTTCTTGCCATATCTCTTGCCTCCTGACGGCATCGTGACAAAAGGGCAGAATCTGTCTGGTCAAATTCTTCAAAGGTGAAGGTGCGCGAGAGACCAGGTGCGATATTTCTCTTGAACATAGCCGCTTCTATTGGTATTGTACCGCTGCCGCAGAATGGATCGCATAGCGGATACTCAAACTTCCAGTAGCTTAGCATAATCATGGCAGAGGCGATGGTCTCCTTTAAAGGTGCGGCATTTGATATTCTGCGGTAACCACGCTTATGAAGACCGTCTCCGGAGGTGTCTATCATAAGAGTAACCTTGTCCTTCATCACGGAAAACTGTATCTGGTAATTTGCTCCGTCCTCAGGAAGCCACTCAATGCCGTATTTTTCCGACAGATTAGAAGCAATAGCCTTTTTGATAATAGCCTGACAATCACGCATACTTGCCAAAGTGGATTTAAGGCAAAAACCTTTAATAGGAAATGCGGAATTTTTTGATAGCCATCTGCTCCATTCCAGAGCCTTTGTTTTTTCAAAAAGCTCTTCAAAGCTGACCGCGGTAAAGTCACCTACTTTAATCAGTACTCGCTCTCCGCATCTCAGCCACAGATTGGCGCGGCATACCGCCTCCATATCCCCTGAGAAAACCACCTTGCCGTCTTCTACATGAGTGGTTTCGTAGCCAAGCCTTTTAATTTCCCGTGATACAAATGCCTCCATTCCAAAGAGGCATGGTATAATTATTTCAAATTTATCCATTATTTTTTCCTTTTACTTTTGTATTTTTTGCTTGCAAATTTTCTGAATTTTCTGCTACCGGCAGCAGGTTTTTGCCTTGGGATGGGTTTTGAACCCTTTAGCACAAAATCTATTTGGCGTAGAGCAAGATCAGAACGCACCACTTCGATTTCGATACGGTCGCCAATGGTGTAAATCTTGTTTTTTCTTTTGCCAATGAGGGCACGCAATTCCTCGTTGTATTCATAATAATCGTCCGCAATAGTTTCAAGGCGAATAAGTCCCTCTATGGTATTATCCAGCTCCGCAAACATACCAAAGGAGGTACATCCCGAAACGGTAGCGGAAAAGGTTTCGCCAACGAAGTTTTCCATATACGCACATTTGTACAGGTCCGAGACTTCTCTCTCGCAAAGCTCTGCCTGTCTTTCGGTATCGGAGGAATGCACAGCAATATCCTCCACTTTGGAAGAATAGTGCATAATATCTCTGCCGGCTATAAAGTCTTTTAAAATTCTGTGAATAGTAAGGTCGGGATAACGGCGTATTGGAGAGGTAAAGTGGCAGTAGTACTTTGCCGCCAGACCGAAGTGACCGTCATTGGTGCTTCTATATTCCGCCTTCATAAGGGAACGGAGCATATATGTGCTTATCATAGATTGATTTTCCATTCCTTCGATTTGCTCCAGTATTTGTTGCAGATCCTTAGGATGGACTTCGTTTCCCTTTATAAATAGCCCGAAATTACCTATAAACCTTCTGAATGCATCCATTTTCTCTGCATCCGGTTCGTCGTGGACTCGGAATACAAAAGGAATATCAGCCCAAAATGCGTATTCTGCCACAGTTTCGTTGGCAATCAGCATAAACTCCTCTATAAGCTTGTGGGCATCATTCCGTACTTCTTTGACAATATCCGCAGGCAGACCGTTATCCGCAAGGACTATGGATGCTTCTGGGAAGTCAAAGTTTATGCTGCCTCTTTGGGAGCGCTTATAGGTAAGCGTTTTTGCCAAAGCATGCATGCTGTGCAGAGTACGGGTGATATCGTTGTATTCCTCCGCGAGATCTTGGTCGCCTTCAAGAATTTTAGCAACAGTGTTATAGGTCATCCTATGACAGGAACGTATCATTGACTTGGAAATGCGGTGATTTACCACGTTACCCTCGTCATCAATTTCCATAAACACCGAAAGTGTCAATCGCAAAACATTGGGATTAAGACTGCATATTCCGTTGGAAAGCTTTTTCGGAAGCATGGGAATTACCCTATCCGTGAGATAAACACTGGTGCCACGCCGTAGTGCTTCCCTGTCAAGTGCTGTGCCTTCCTTTACATAATGCGTTACATCCGCTATATGCACGCCAAGGATATAGTTGCCGTTTGGGGCATATTCAAGAGATACCGCATCGTCAAAGTCTCTGGCATCATCGCCATCTATGGTAAAAATTATCTTGTCTGTAAGGTCTTCACGATCCTTGGTATCTTCCGGCAGAACCTGGGTAGGGGTAGATTCTGCCTGTGCAATCACATCTTCCGGAAATTTGGGCTTTATGCCGTTTGTGAAGATAATGGCCTCGGTAAAGCTTTTAATATCTCTGCTGTTGCCAAGTACCGATACAACTTGCCCGTAAATCTTGCCATTTTGAGCAAACTCGGTAAGCTCTACCAATACTCTGTCACCGTAAACTGCATCCTGAACATCATCAAGCAGAATATCTTTAAATATTCTTTTATTATCAGGTGTGGCAATAAAGTCATCTGTCATAATGGCAGATAGGGTTGTATTACCTCTTTTCAGTACCGAAGTTATTATACCTTCCGGTTTTAGGCTGTCTTTTCTGGTCAGCTTAACCAGAACGGTATCGCCGTCTATTGCTGTACCCAGCTCGTCGGGAGGGATAAATATATCCTTATCTCTGCCTTCAATGGTGACGAATCCGAATTTTCCGCGAGGGTTTGTCCGCAAGGTTCCGGAGTAGGTATCATTTTTTTCGCATGGTGCGTATCGTTTTTTCTTAGTTAAAAATATTCTGCCCTCTAAGGTTAGCTCATCCAGTATGCGGCAAAGCTCCTCGGTGTCTTCGCTTGGGACATCCAGCACCATTGCCAGTTCCTGAGATGTGAGAGGAATGTACTCGCTTGAATTTATATAAGAAAATATCCGTTCTTTTCTGTCCATTTCAAAAGTTTCTCCTAGCTTTATATATCTTCATTTTATACTAAATGGAAAATTTCATCAAGTAAATTTGCTAAAAAACAAAAAAATCTTACCAAAACTAAAAATAATATTGACTAATTCTTAAAAAAGAGGTATAATGAGTGGGTATGTAATTTATATTTACGAAAGGATGAAAAATCTATGAAAAAGAAGAGTGCATTACTTCTTATCCTTACTCTGATTATTGCCATAGCTCTTAACTGGGTAGCATTTGTCGGATTCGACGTGTCCGGTTTCAAGTACGGCGGTATGTTTGATGAGGAAAGAGGAATCAGAAAGGGTATCGACCTGGCAGGAGGCTCAGTTATCTCATTTGAGGCTTCTAAGGAAAACCCAACAGAGGCAGAAATGGACATTGTTGAAGCTATCTTTAACGCACGTCTTATGAATGCCGGATATACCGAAGCGCGTATATCAAGAAATGGCGGACAAATCACAGTAGAAATTCCGTCAGTAACAGACACAGACGAAGCTGCAAGTCTTTTGGGCTCAACAGCTAAGCTTACTTTCCGTGATGCGGACAACAACATTGTCCTAGACGGTGCAACAGACATCAAGAACGCTGAGTACCAATTCGGACAAGCAAGCGCAACATCAGCAAGCGAAGCTTATGTACAGCTTACTCTTACAACTGAAGCGGTTTCAAAGTTTGCAGATGCTACAAGAAAAGCTGCTGCAGAATCAGAAGGCAGAAACTACATCTCCATCGTAATGGACGAAAACGAAATTTCAAGACCTTCTGTTAAGGAAGAAATCAATTCCGAAACATGTATCATCCAAGGTGACTTCACACCGGAAACAGCTCAACAGCTAGCAAACCAGATCAAGTCCGGTCAGCTTCCTTTCGAGCTAACAACTATTTCAAAAGAAACTATTGGTGCTGAGCTTGGTGCAGACGCTCTTCCAACATCTATGAAGGCTGCTGCTATCGGTATCATCATCATTATGCTGTTCATGATTATTATGTACAGAATGTGCGGTCTTCTTGCCTCTATTGCAATGGCAATTTATGTAGGCCTTATCGCACTTGTACTTGGTCTAATGAGAGTAAACCTAAGCCTTTCAGGTATCGCAGGTATCATCACATCACTTGGTATGGCGGTGGATGCTAACGTAATCATATTCGAAAGAATGAAGGAAGAATTAAAGAATGGAAAGACTGTTAAGGCATCTGTTGAATCAGGCTTTAACAAGGCTTTCTCAGCTATCCTCGACTCAAACGTAACAACAATCATTTCTTGTGTAGTTCTTTACCTTTCAGGTATAGGCACAATCAGAGGTTTCGCTGTAACACTAGGTCTTGGTGTTGTAATCAGTATGTTTACAGCTATCGTAGTTACAAAGTTCTTACTGAAACAGCTTGTAAGATTTAATATCAAAAATCGTAAGCTGTTCTGTGCTTAATAAAGGAGGGTGACAATAATGAAGAATATTAAATATACAGAAAACAGAGTAAAATTCTTATTGCTGCCTATCCTTGTAATTGTAGTTGGTATCGTTATGCTATTCACACGCGGTTTCAACTTCGATACAGAATTTGTTGGCGGTATCAGAATGCAAATCAATGTAGGTTCTGATTTTGAAAATCAGGAAATTGCAGACCTTGTTACAGAGGTTGCAGGTGAAGTTGCAGCTCCGGTTGTTCAAAAGATTGGCGACGGAACACAGGCAACTATCAAAATGTCTGAACTTGACGACGAAACAAAGACAAAGCTAGAGGCTGCTATTACAGAAAAGTATGGTGAAGAAGCTGTTATGTCTGTAAACAGTGCATCAGCAAGCTTCGGTGCTCAGGTACAAAGAAAAGCTCTTATCTACACAATCATCGCAATCCTTTGCATCCTTGCATACATTGCAGTCAGATTCGAGGTAAAGAGTGCTGTTATGGCGGTATTCGCTCTTGCAATTAACGTGCTTGTAATGATGGCAGTTTATGCAATCACATACAAGCCACTCAATACTACATTTATCGCTGCTATGCTTACAGTAGTAGGTTACTCTATCAATAACACTATCGTTATCTTTGACAGAATCCGTGAAAATATGCGTGGTTTCAATGCGAAAAAGGGACACGACGTAGCAGAATTTGTTGACAGAAGTATTAACGAATCAATGGGTAGAACTATTAACACAACTATTACTACTCTTATCACAGTCATTCTGCTAAATATCCTTGGTGTTAACTCAATCAAGGACTTTGCGTTCCCACTAATCGCAGGTGTAATTGCAGGTGCTTACACATCTATCTTCGTAGCAAGTCCATTCTGGGCTGCATGGAAGAAAGCAGAAGTAGAGAACAAAAAGCAATAAGAAATAATAACTAAAACAGCTTCGGATTTTCCGGAGCTGTTTTTTGTTTCTTGCACAAATAAATAACAGCACACGGGGGCATGTGCTGTTATTCATGAGGATTTTAACAGGAGGGAGATAAAGGGGGTTATCTCCAACCCTGAGAAACTTCGTAGTTTTTCAGGAACTCAAGATTGTACTTTTCAACCTCATTCAGTTCCATTGATGCGCTTGGGTTTGGATTGTACCATTCTTGTGAATTAAAGTAGTTTTGGTACATCTTTGTTTTAAATACATATCCCTTACGGGCAAATATTTCGTTTCTGATAAGCGCTACATCGTATTCCGAAAGACCATATATATCTGATATTGTGATATATTGTGAATCGCTTGGGAACAGTATCTTATTTCCGGTGATAACACGAGGTTTTGGAGTTGGTTTTGGAGTTGGCTTTGGAGTCGGTTTCGGAGTTGGAACCGGAGTAGGCTCCGGAGTTGGCTCTGGGGTTGGCTCTGGGGTTGGAACTGGAGTTGGCTCCGGAGTAGGTTCTGGTGTAACTTCCGGAGTTGGAACCGGAGAAGGTTCCGGAATTGGTTCCGGTGTAACTTCCGGAGTTGGTGTGGCATCCTGCACTAATGTCGGATCCTGACTTGGTGTAGGCCCGTTAACATCATTTTTGCCGCCTATTCCCAATATTACAAAATATCCGGCTACCAATAGGGCAATTATAACTATGATTATAAGTAGCCCCTTTGACTCATCCTCAGGTTTATTTGTGCTGTGAGAATGAGAGTCTTTGTTAAAACGATTCTTTTCCTTCTCAATTCTCTTTTTATCTGCTGCTTCCTTTTTCTGGCGTTCTTTCTCCGCTTTTTCAAAGGATGCTTTATCTGCTTTTGCCTTTTCAAGACGTTCTTTTTCTGCTTGCTCTGCTGCAGACTGCTCTGCCTGCTTTGCGGCTAGCTTTTCTGCTTTTTCATTTTCAAGTCTTGCCTTTTCTGCCTGCTGGGCAGCTAGGCTTTCTGCCTTTTCTTTTTCTATGCGCTCTTTTTCTGCCAACGTGGCAAGCTTGGCATCTTCCTTTGCCTTTTTCTGAGCAAGCTTAGCATCTTCCTTTTCTTTGCTGATACGCTCTTTTTCTGCAAGCTTATCTGCCTTTTTCTGCTCTTTTTCCTGTTCTTTTCTTAGCTTGTCGTATTCAAGCCTCATTTTCTTTTCTTTTTCCCGTATTTCTTTAGCGGAAATACGTCTCTTTTCTTCCTGCTCCATTACTCTCAGCAGGACAGGGGCGTTACATTTGGGGCATCTTTTATGTTCAGCTGTTACTTCTGCACCGCACTTTCTGCATTTCATATGTAGACTACTCCTCCATATCAGACTATTTTTCCTAGATTATATCACCATTAGAAAAAAAGAGCATTATATTTACAGAAAATGTAAATAAAATGTAAGAATTTATATATGTTAGTGTAAAATAACACTAAAAAATTGCATAATTCTACAAAAAAATTGCAATTTTTTGTTAATGATGAAGTTAATATTTCGTTTACATTAGGAAAAAAATGTGATATAATTGTAGGGTAGAGGTTAAGAATAGGAGGTGACACTGATGTACGAGATTGGCGAAAAAGTGCTGTATCCGATGCATGGTGCAGGAGTAATTTCCGGAATAGAAGAAAGAGTAGTATTGGGGGAGAAACTGTCATACTATGTGATGAATATGCCTTTTGGGGATATGACGGTAATGATCCCTATTAAAAATTGCGAGGAAATAGGCGTGCGTTACATAATTAGTAGTGAAGAAGCCAAAAAAGCACTGGAGTTCTTTCGCAAACTGGAAATAGATTATGATGAGAACTGGAATCGCAGACATAGGGAAAATATGTTAAAGCTAAAAACCGGAGATATCTGCGAAGTATTTAAAGTTGTAAAGAGTCTTATGTATATGGATAGAAAAAGAGGTCTGTCCACTAGCGAACGAAAGATGCTGGGAGTTTCGAAGCAGGTTGTTATAAGCGAGCTCGTAATGACAGGTGTTGCCGAACTAAGCGATATAGAAAGCATTTTGGCAGACACTATTGAAGAAATGATATAGAAGGTGAATAGTTTGAAGGTTTCGTCAGTTATAGTGGCGGCAGGAAAAGGCACCAGAATGGGTGCAGAAAAGAATAAGGTTTTCCTGAATCTTATAGGGAAAACTATTCTTGAGCATACCGTAGCGGTTTTTCAAAACGCAGAAATAATAGACGAGGTGATAGTAGTCACCAATGATAAGGAAGAGTGTCAGGAGCTTCTTTCGGGGTATGACAAGGTCACGAATATCGTGGATGGCGGAGCAACCAGACAGGAATCAGTAAAAAAGGGTTTGATGTGTGCCAAGGGAGATTATGTTGCCATACATGACGGTGCCAGAGCTCTTATAAAAGAAGATGAGATAGTTGCCTCGGTAAAAGCGGCGGAAAAGTTTGGAGCAGCAGCGGTTGGTGTAAAAAGCAAGGATACTCTTAAAAAGATTGATAAAAACGGATTTATTATAAAGACGGTAGACCGTGAATTTGTATATAACATTCAAACTCCGCAGGTATTTAAGCTTGATGAGATAAAAAAAATGCACACTTTGGCGGCAGACGGGAGCTTTACAGATGATTGTGCACTTGCAGAAAGCTTTGGCGTCAGAATAAAAATGGTAGACGGAAGCTATGATAATATAAAGATTACCACTCCGGACGATTTGGAAATTGCAGAAAAAATACTGAAAAACAGGAGCATGATATGAGGATAGGGCAAGGCTACGATGTGCACAGGTTAGTAGAGGGCAGAGACCTCTTCCTGTGTGGAGAAAAAATAGAGCATGATCTGGGGCTTTTAGGGCATTCTGATGCAGACGTGGCTTTGCATGCGCTTTGTGATGCCCTTTTGGGCGCTGCAGCCCTTGGAGATATTGGCAAGCACTTCCCTGATACCGACGATAAGTATAAGGGTATATCCAGCATGATTCTTTTAAAGCATGTGTACTCTCTTATAAAAGATAAGGGATATTCTTTAGTAAACGCAGACGTTACAATAATAGCTCAAAAGCCAAAGCTACTAGGTTATATCCCAAAGATGCAGGCAAATATTGCCGAAGCCTTGGGCGTTGACAGGGATTCTATAAACGTGAAAGCTACCACCACAGAAAAACTAGGATTTGAAGGCAGATGTGAGGGTATTTCTGCCCTTGCGGTGGTTTTGATTGACTAAAAGCAGGTTGTGATAAAACGAGTATTTTGTCACAACTTTTTTCGTATGATTAAGAGGATGAGATTGCCAAAATAGTAAATGCTAATTATTGATAGATTTGCACAGAATTGTATAGGAAAAGTATGTTTTTTTCATATAGTGGTAATTGACGATAGTACAAATTTGTTGTGCAATATGTGTATAATTACCTATCAAATGCAAAAATGAATGCTTTGACTTGTTAATATTGATAAAAGTTTAACAATGCAAGGTGATAATTCTTGCATTGCAGAAAAAAGTATGTTAAAATTTTAACAGAGTATAATCTCAGCTAAAAAAGGAAATGAACTAATTGGTATTATAAAAAGGTCAGGAGGACATCACATGAAAACAAAGTACGAAATAATTGACAGCGGAGATAAGCTGGAATCGGCTATTTTGCGTGTAAGAGAAGCGCAAAAGATTTTCTCCACCTATACTCAGGAACAAGTAGATAAAATTTTCCTTGCGGCGGCATCAGCTGCAAATAAGGCAAGGATTCCACTAGCAAAGATGGCAGTGGAAGAAACCGGAATGGGCATAGTGGAAGACAAGGTTATAAAGAATAACTATGCTTCTGAATATATTTACAACGCATATAAGGACACAAAAACTTGTGGTGTAATAGAAGAAGATAAGGCATACGGAATAAAGAAAATTGCAGAGCCTATCGGCGTAATTGCAGCTGTAATTCCTACCACAAACCCAACATCCACAGCAATTTTTAAAACACTTCTTGCGTTAAAGACAAGAAATGGTATTATTATCAGCCCACACCCAAGGGCAAAGGGCGCAACGATAGAAGCATCCAGAATAGTTTTGGAAGCTGCTGTTGCAGCAGGTGCACCGGAGGGTATAATCGCATGGATAGACGTACCAAGCCTTGAAATGACTAACATGGTTATGAAGGAGGCGGATATAATCCTTGCAACAGGTGGACCGGGAATGGTAAAGGCTGCTTATTCAAGCGGTAAGCCGGCTCTTGGCGTAGGGGCAGGAAACACCCCTGCAATAATTGATGAATCTGCTGACCTTATCATGGCAGTAAGCTCAATTATCCATTCAAAAACATTCGACAATGGTATGATTTGTGCATCAGAGCAGTCTGTAATCATTCATAAAAACGTGTACAATGCAGTAAAGAATGAGTTTGTGGCAAGAGGCTGCTATGTATTAAGTGAAGCTGAAGCAGAAAAGGTTAGAAAAACAATAATCATAAAC
>SVKH01000031.1 GCA_015068545.1 Oscillospiraceae bacterium | reverse complement strand
GAAGGCTTCGCCGTATTCAAAATCCCACGTTTCCGGCTGAAAGCATCCTTTACAATGATGGGTACATCCCGAAACAAACAGGCTGACTCTAACGCCTAATCCGTTTGCTATGTCACATTTTTTTATACCGCAATAGTTCATAGTCTTTCCCTTTTATATAATATTTGTAATTTATTAATATTCCGCGTCATTATATGCAACGATTAAATGCAATGATGTACAGTGATACTTCGCCGCATATATCTATATTCTTTCCCACGCACAACAAAGCCCGCAAGAAAATTGTTCAGATTGCCATTTGCAAAAGCGACGGTGTACGGTGGTTCTCCGAGATTTTTAAATTTGCGATCTTTGTAAACCTACCATTTTCCATGTTCGTTTTCACACATAACAAAGCCCGTGGAAAAATTGTTCAGATTGCCATTTGCAAAAGCGATGGTGTACGGTGGTACTCCGAGCTTTTAAAAATGGTGAGCTGGACAATTTTAACCGGGCTTAATCTTATAGGTGGAGAACTCTTTCCTTAATCTCTTGTGTTCTGCCTTGGTTCCAGAACTGGGTTCCGATGTATCCGCAGGTTCTGCGAGCTACATTCAGCTTGGATTCATCTGAATTACCGCATTTTGGACACACCCACACTAGCTTTCCGTCATCTTCACGGATTTCTATTTCGCCATCAAAACCGCATTCCTGACAGTAGTCTGACTTGGTATTAAGCTCCGCGTACATGATGTTATCGTAGATGAACTTCATTACATCCAGTACAGCTTCCAGATTATTCTGCATATTCGGTACTTCAACATAGCTGATAGCACCGCCTGGTGACAACTGTTGGAACTGAGACTCGAAGGCAAGCTTTTCAAATGCGTCTATTTCCTCTGTTACATGAACGTGATAGCTGTTTGTGATATAGTTTTTATCGGTAACACCCTCTATAATACCAAATCTCTTTTGCAAGCATTTTGAGAACTTGTAGGTTGTACTTTCAAGAGGAGTTCCGTAAATACTAAAGTCGATGTTCTCCTGCTCTTTCCATCTCTTTGTAGCTTCATTAAGGTACTTCATAACGTCAAGTGCAAACGGAGTAGCCTCGGCATCTGTATGAGATTTACCCGTCATATACTTCACGCATTCGTAAAGTCCTGCATATCCTAAAGAAATAGTAGAATATCCGCCGAAAAGAAGCTTGTCTATCTTTTCACCTTTTTCCAGTCGGGCAAGAGCTCCGTACTGCCACAAGATCGGTGCCGCATCGGACAAGGTACCCTTTAATCTGTTGTGACGACACATCAACGCACGATAGCATAGATCAAGTCTTTCGTCAAATATCTTCCAAAACTTATCGTAATTTCCGCCGGATGAAAGCGCAATATCAACCAAGTTAAGCGTTACCACTCCCTGATTAAATCTGCCGTAGTATTTAGGCTTGCCGTTTTCGTCCACATACGGAGTCAGGAAGGAACGGCATCCCATGCATGTGTAGCAGTTACCGTCACCATTTTTGTCTATTTTCAATTTCAGCATCATTTTTTCCGAAATGTAGTCCGGTACCATGCGCTTAGCTGTGCACTTCGCCGCCAACTTTGTCAGATAATAGTACTTAGAATCCTCGCGGATATTATCTTCCTCAAGAACGTAGATTAGCTTCGGGAATGCGGGAGTAATCCACACTCCTGATTCGTTCTTTACTCCTACAATTCTTTGGTTAAGCATCTCCTCGATAATCATGGCAAGGTCATGCTTTAAAACATCGTCCTTTGCCTCGTTAAGGTACATAAACACAGTTACGAAAGGTGCTTGTCCGTTGGTGGTCATAAGCGTTACCACCTGATACTGGATCATTTGACAGCCCTTTTTAATTTCCTCCTTCAGACGTTTTTCCACTATTCTTGAAATAGTTTCGTCATCTGATTTTGCACCTAGTTCAACAAGCTCTGCCTCCACGTCCTTGCGAATCTTTTTTCTGCTGACGTCTACAAAAGGAGCCAAGTGAGTTAGAGAAATACTCTGACCACCGTACTGACTGGACGCAACCTGAGCAATGATTTGAGTAGAAATATTGCAGGCTGTGGAGAAGCTATGTGGGGTTTCGATCATAGTCCCTGATATAACAGTTCCGTTTTGCAGCATATCCTCAAGGTTTACTAGGTCACAATTGTGCATATGCTGCGCAAAATAGTCCGCATCATGGAAGTGGATAAGTCCATTTTCGTGAGCTTCCACAATATCGTTAGGCAGAAGGATTCTCTTTGTAATATCCTTACTCACCTCACCTGCCATGTAGTCACGTTGTACACTGTTTACCGTAGGATTCTTATTGGAATTTTCCTGTTTAACTTCTTCGTTGTTACATTCAATCAAAGTCAGAATCTGCTCGTCTGTTGTGTTTGATTTACGCACAAGAGAACGAGTGTAACGGTATGTGATGTAGTTACGGGCAACGTCAAATGCCTTTTGGTTCATGATCTGGTCTTCCACCATATCCTGAATTTCTTCCACGTTTAAGGATCTTTTTACGTTTGCACAAGCGTTTGCCACACTTTCTGAAATTGTGTCAATCTGCGCCTGAGTCATTCTGGCACTTTCCAGTACACCGTTGTTTGCTTTTTCTATCGCTATTCTGATCTTTGATAGGTCAAAAGTAACTTCAGTTCCGTTTCTTTTGATAATCTTCATTATTATTCCCCTTTCCGATTAAAGTTATATGAGTCAATAGAAATTATGTATATATGTTCATTTAAGGACCGCTCCTATTATACCATATATAGTAATAAAAGCAAGTCGTTTTTCAAGATATTGTGTGTTACAAATATATTTCACGTTTTTTGTTTTTATTTTTATCTCGTTTTTCGCCATTCTATCGGGCTTTCAGCATTGTCAACCGGAATATATTAAGAGTTGACAATGCCCATATTTTGTAGTAAAATATAATTACAGACGTGGCACATAACTAGATATTGTGTTTTATAAATTGTCAAGCACCATATATGGAGGATATATGAAAAAAAGACTGTTTTCCACTCAAGATACGGCTCGAATAGCAATATGTACTGTTTTTCTTATAATATGTTCATGGATTTCCATTCCTGCTCCTATACCGTTTTCTATGCAAAGCTTTGGCGCAGTACTGGTATGCCTTTTACTCACCAGACGGCAATCACTGTTTACTATTATTACATATATTTTATTAGGCATGGTAGGATTACCGGTTTTTGCAGGTTTTCGCACAGGAGCCGCCGTAATTTCCGGACCTACCGGCGGATATATTATAGGATTTTTATGCCTGCCATTTGTTATAGTAAGAAACTCTGCCAGGGCTTGCCAAAAAAAACTTGTCAGTTTTTTTCTAATATACTCCGGAATGTTGATAGTCTACACTTTTGGTACCCTATGGTATGCACTGATTTTCTCCGGAAGCGAAAAGGGGCTTTTGCCAATACTTTCTGTTTGCGTTTTCCCGTACCTTCTTCCCGACATTGCAAAGACTTTTTTGGCAATTATCTTGGCAGAAAGGCTGAACGGCAAATTCCTGTCCGTTTTTCAATGATACAAAATATTAAAAATCTAATTCACAAAAGAATCGAACCATACTTTTTCGGAAAAGCCAAACAGGAATATACTTGATATAAACCAGACATTCGTCATTTTTCAGTTGACGACACAATCAAATTGTGGTAATATGTTAAGCGGTGAGTTCGAAACCATCCTCACCTTAAAAAAAACTAAGGAGAATTAAATATGAAAAACAAGACGGCTCTAATCACCAGAGGCGCTGTTATTGCTGCTCTCTATATCCTACTGTCACTGGTATCCAGAGTATTCAATCTGGACAGTGGTGTAATACAAGTGCGAATCTCAGAAGCGCTATGCATATTACCCTGTTTTACACCTAGCGCTATTTGGGGACTGTTCGCAGGATGTTTGCTTTACAATATCCTGACAGGTGCAGTTATTTGGGATGTGATATTTGGCAGTATTGCCACACTTATCGGCGGTTATTTCACATATTTACTGCGCAAAAAACCTATCCTTGCCATCCTGCCGCCCATACTCTCAAACACATTGATTATACCATTTGTCCTTTCCTTCGCGTACAACATAGAAGGAGCTATATGGTATTTTATGCTTACAGTAGGGCTTGGCGAGGTGATTTCCTGTGGGGTTTTAGGTCTGACTCTATATGCACAGCTTAGCAAACACAGGAGCATTTGGGAAAAATCTTAAAATCACTTAGCACACTCTCATAAAGCACGTTTTTTGTATAATGCTTACCACAGCACAAAACAACTTTAGTATGAAGTAACCTTAGCACAAAACAGCTTCAGCTCGAAGCAACTTTAGCTCGAAACAGCTTCAGCTCGAAGCAACTTTAGCTCGAAACAACCTTAGCTCGAAACAGCTTTAGCGTGAAGCAACTTTAGCTCGAAACTACTTTAGTACAAAACAAAATTCAATTTATAAACAAACAGGCTACGATAAAATGAAATCATTTCACCGCAGCCTGTTTTTGTTTCTTTTATTGTAAGAATTGTCCGTAGTTTATGGATTCAAGTGTATTTCCCTCGTCGAAGTTAATCTGACCACCTAATTCCTCGTCATAAACTCCTCCATTTTTCAATACATCTGTAACAGATTCTGTAATAAGATCCTCCACATGGAACTTTACAATTTTAAGAGTCGGCTCTTTGTATATCTTTTTCACTGCATAAACCTCCCCTTAATTATCTAACTTGTATACATCAGCTACTATCGCATTTGCTTTTTCCATACTATCGATACCATAAACGGTAACACCGTAAACGAAAGCTATTCCACCGTCTGATTCGATGTACTTCTGCGCCTCAGCTATTGCATCAAATTGTTCCTGAGTAAGTTTCTGAGTTATTGTCTTTCCGTTTGCAGTAAATGTAAAACCAAGCTCTGACACACCTACATCGGTGAAAGAAACATCATTGCTGCCAAGAACTGCTTTTGCCACAAATCCTACAGCATACTTTGTCTGTCCACCACTTTGGTATGATTCTATTTTCTTATAGCTTGTACCGTCTCCCGGAACCACGCTAAACTCTGGGTTACCTACTTTATAATAGAAATTGATTACTTCGCTATTATCATTGCCGTTAAGTGACAACTTGTATATACCATCTTCCACATTATCTCTTACGACATATTCAACATTCTTAGTCACTTCATCTATTTCGTACTGGTTAATGTACTGGATAGTCGCATTGTTAAGAGAATCCTCATTGTTCAGCTTATAGCTGATAATTGTAAGGTTATTTCCGCTGATAAGATTTCCAACATTGAAACTTATAACATCCCCACCCCGGAATCCTGGCATAGATGATGTCTCTGTATCAACCTTTTGCAGCGCTGTAACATCATTTCTGGATTCTGAGCCAAGAGTACCATCGGAGGTAGCTGCCAATGATGAAGTTGCGCACACTATCGCTGCAACTGCCAATGCAGAAGATATCAACTTTTTCATCGTAAACACTCCTTTTACAAATATAATTCTATACATACTTCTATATCATTCTATACGATTATATCATGGTATAATGCAAATGTCAAGGAAATTTAATAATTATTCTTCCAAAATCCTAACCAATTCTATTTGTGCAACTTTAACAATGTTTTTTTATTTATCTAGTGTATTTTTAACTATTCATCCAAAATCAGATATGCATTTGGATGTATATCTACACCTCTTTTTTTATTTATTTCAATGGTGGATTTTACACATTCATGCAAAGCTCGGTCCAAATCTACCAAAGCAAGCTCCCGAAGCGGCTTTGCGTCAGGAAAGGTTCTGTTTTCCTCCACCAAGTCCGCAACAAATACAATTTTTTCCAGTAGCGACATGCCCTTTTTCCCTATGGTGTGCCACTTTATAGCTTCAACAATCTCCTTATCACAGATACCAAAGATGCATTTTGCCGTTTCGGCACCCAACTTTGCGTGCAAAAGTACAGGATTTTTAATCTCAATCTCATCCACTTCTGCCATAAGCTCTTCGCATCTTTTTACCTGATTATCCATCCTCTTTGCATTGTCATGCAAAAGTCCTGCTATTTCTGCCTTTTTTTCGTCTGCACCATGAATTTTGGCAAGCTTCACCGCCATATCCCTAACCCCAAGGCTGTGGATAAACCGCTTTTCGTCCATTAGCCCTTTTAGCTTTTCCTCATAGTTATCACAAGAGGAATAAATACCATATTCCTTAATAAACCCTGCAACCTCTGCCGGAACCAGCCCGGAGATATCCTCTCCTGATTTTACCATTTGACGTATCTGGGTTGAAGATATATCCATCTTCTCTCCGTGGATAATTTGGGCAAAATCCGCGACAACCTCTCCGTCGTTTCTGTCATATACCAAAATCTTGCATAGCTTTAATATTTCCTCCGGCTTATGCCACAGGTGGAAATCCCTTAGTGAATCTCCTCCTATAATGAAGTATATTTCATCATCGGGATAAACTTCTCTGTAATGCTTCAGGGTATACAAGGTGTATGAGTATTCTTCGCGGTTTACCTCATAATCGTCAGCACAAAATCCGTCTATTCCGCAAATTGCCTTTTTCACCATAACATGACGAATTGACGCATCAAGAATACTCTCATCCCGTTTGTGCGGCGGATTTCCGCTTGTCAAAAATATCACCTTGTCAAGGTGATATTCCTGCTTTGCCAACTTGGCTATTTTAATATGTCCGTTATGAATAGGGTTAAATGTTCCACCCAAAATACCAATCTTCATCATTTTCTCGGCAATTCTATTTTTCTGTTCTTTACGTTTTTCGCCTGCTTATACAGCACAAACTTGGCCCCAATTGCCTGAATAGGCTCGGCATTTAAAGCCTTTGCCACTTCATTTGCTGCCGTTTTCGTTTCCAAAAGCGCCGTTTCCAAAATATGCACCTTTATAAGCTCTCTGGCTTCCAAAGCATCAGCAAGCTGAGAAAGCAATATGTCTGTGATACCGCTTTTTCCTATCTGAAAGATAGGATCTATTCCGTTTGCCAAGCCCCTTAAATAGGCTCTTTGCTTACTTGTAATCATTATACATCCTTTCTATGACCTTGCCTTTGCCTTTGCTCTAAGGTCGGTTTTTAAAATTCTTTTTCTCATTCTGAGATGATTTGGCGTAACCTCTAAAAGCTCATCATCTGCTATAAAGTCCAGACACTGCTCCAGGGACATCTGCTTTGGCGGGACTAGTCTTAGCGCTTCATCCGAGCCGGATGCACGGGTGTTTGTTGCGTGCTTCTTCTTACAAACATTAACCACAATATCCTCCTGACGAGAGTTTTCGCCTACTATCATACCTTCGTAAACTTCCACTCCTGCTCCGATGAAAAGTGTACCTCTTTCCTGAGCATTGAATAGTCCGTAGGTTATGCTCGTACCATTTTCCCAAGCAATCAGAGTGCCCCTTGTTCTAGGCTGGATATCTCCCTTATACGGCTCGTAAGTTTCTAATATGCTGTTTACTATGCCTGTACCCTTGGTTGCTGTCAGCATCTCCATTCGGTAACCTATCAGACCTCTTGACGGAATCAAAAATTCCAGTCTTGTGTAGCTTTGCGCAGTAGGCTCCATGTTTATCATCTCGCCTCTTCTTGCTATAACCCCATCCATTATAACTCCGGTAAATTCATCCGGCACATCAACTGTAAGCCTTTCTATCGGCTCGCACTTCTGACCGTCTATTTCCTTATAAATTACAACCGGATTGGAAACCTGAAATTCGTATCCCTCACGACGCATATTTTCTATAAGAACAGACAGGTGCAGCTCTCCTCTTCCCGAAACCACAAAAGACTCTGTGGAATCTGTTTCGCTTATTCTCATACTGATATTGGAGTCAAGCTCGCGGAAAAGTCTGTCTCTTAAATGACGGGATGTGACAAATTTGCCATCCTTTCCCGCAAATGGCGAATCGTTAACGCTGAATGTCATGGAAAGAACCGGTTCATCTATTTTCACAAACGGCAACGGCTCAGGATTATTCACATCACACAATGTATCACCGATGTTTATATCGGCAATACCCGAAATTGCCACCACATCACCGGCTCCGGCTTCATCTACAACTTTTTTAGAAAGTCCGTCATAGGTAAATAGCTTAACTGCTTTACCGTGAACCTTTTTGCCGTCTGCCTTGCACAAAACAAGGGACATACCTGTTTTTACATTTCCACGTTCAATCTTACCTACTGCAATTCTTCCTGTGTATTCATCATAGTCTATGTTTGAAACAAGCATCTGGAACGGTCCGTCATCGTCCGCATCCGGACATGGGATTTCGTTTACGATAAGCTCAAACATATCCTTAAGATTCTCATTTGGTTGCTCAGGATTGTACTCGGCAGTTGCCCATCCGTCACGTCCTGACGCATAAATAACAGGAGTATCAATCTGCTCCTCGGTAGCCCCTAAGTCTATGAATAAATCCAGCACTTCATCCACTACCTCGTAAGGTCTGGCGTTTGGACGGTCCACCTTATTAACCACAATAATCGGCTTTAAATTATGGGCCAGTGCCTTGGATAAAACGAATCTTGTCTGAGGCATACATCCCTCAAAGGCGTCTACCAAAAGCAGCACTCCATCCACCATTTCCAGTCCACGTTCCACCTCTCCGCCAAAATCCGCGTGCCCCGGTGTATCTATAATATTGATTTTCACACCCTTGTATGTCAGAGATGTGTTTTTAGCAAGAATTGTGATTCCTCTTTCCCTCTCAATGTCATTGAAATCCATCACTCTTTCTTCCACCTGCTCATTTTCGCGAAAGATTCCGCTTTGCTTCAGCATGGCATCCACAAGCGTAGTCTTGCCATGGTCAACGTGAGCAATGATGGCAATGTTTCTTATATTTTCACGATTTGTCATTTATAGTTATCCCCCAAAATTAGTCATCTTTTTTATTTTATCACATTTTTTCCTATTATACAATAGAAAAAAACAACAAAAACGCAAATTATAATAGCAAGATAGAGTAGCATTTTGTAAATGACGACATATGGACATAAGAGAAAAGAAAAAAGCCAGTCCTTCAAAACCGACTTTCTAAAAATACCCTGTGCCACAAGAATAACACAGGGTATTTACACATAATTTATTAACCAATAAATAGTGATTAAAGCTCTTCCTTTACTGTTTCACAGCTTGCCGCATCGCAAAGTGGCTCCATTGTTTTCTTATTCCATAGCATTGCTTTGCAATATACAGCATCATCCGCCGCAGTTTCGCCATGGCTGTCGTTTGCCCATACAACTTTCTTGTCAATAACAGATAACAGCCTGTTATTATTATCATAGAAAGCCATATAAAGCATTATTGCATCTTCTTCAAAAGAAGATTGAATTTCGTGTGATACTGATACCAAGCCGGTAAGGCTGTCAAAGTCAGCAGTCAAAACGTTTTCGTATGCACAAGGCTCAAACTCATAGCTGAATCTCATTGCATAGAACATACTGTACACCGTTAATACATTAGTTCCTTCGTTAGGATATACTACTGAAGCTATTTCTGCAGGATTGTTGTTTACTGTCCCCACAAGTTTGTCGCTATACGCATCGAAGCACCTGCCATCCTCGGTAAAAATGTCAACAGTAACAACATATATGTGTCCTTCTTCAAAAGTGTAATCATCACCATAGTTGATATAAACATCATCGGTTTTGTCGTACCAAACTATTTCATTTACATAGCAGGCATCATTGCTCAGATAGGCAAGAAAGCTTGGTTCAAAATCCGGAGCAGGTACATCAATGGCTACGTCAACACTGCTGACAAGAAGTGGAGCAAACCTGTATGTAGCTGTGATGTTTTCCTTTGTTCCATCGACTGCTCCTTCATAGTCAACCCCGTTAACATTGAACAAAAATTCAAATGCAAGGTCGCCGGCTTCGTCTGTCATAAATTCATGATTTTCATCAGGCACAATGTCAAGCTCCAGCTGATATATATGTCCACCTACAAAGGTTTCACCTTCGGCTAGGCAAGCACCGTTTGAGCTTACAGAAACATCACGCCATCTAATATCCGAAATAGTGCTATTTGAATTATCAAGTGCCACATCATAATAAGGGTGGTCACCTTCAGCCGGAGCGTTTAGTCCCAAAGCCTTGTTATACCCAGTTTTAATAGGCTCAACATCGCCAAAGGTATAAACAAGAGCCAATTTATTCTTTCCGCCTATTGCGTAAGCCAATGAGTCCATTCCGTTAATCGAGGCTGTAACTGTGTTTCCCATAGTATACCTGTCGCTAATTGTCAGATAAACCGTAACACTGTATTGGTTTCCTACTTCAAAAGTATCGAATTGGTCTATTTTCTCACCGGTTGAATTATTGCTCCATGAAATACCGTTTACAACATATTCTGTATCGTCCTTGTCGGTATCAAAGTCGTACAGATTTTTATTTTTAATGCTTGCTGTGTAATCGGCAGCTGCACCTGCCACTGGCTCATCAATATCAAAAACAGCCACTCTAGTTATTTCGTTAGGGACAGCTTCAAAAATATAGTCAAAGGCAATTGCACGGGAATCATTACCCATAGGATCATTGCCATAAATCACAATACCACTGGTTATTGAAGCTTTATTTCCGTTCATGGTTCCGGTCACCGTTGTGCCGCCATAGGAATCCACCGCAAGAGTTGTTTTTTCATCCGCAGGCTCTATATATGCACTGAAGGAATATCTGTGACCGTCAATAAACACATCGTCTTCGGTGAGGTTTTCTGCTGCAGTCAGGTCACGCCATTTAACTCCGTTGATGAATCCGTCTTCATCCGGCTTTTCCACAAGCTTATATCCTGTATTTCCAAAAGCTACATCAAAGTCAGGGTTATGGTCAAGCATCGGCGGATCTATTTCAAGAGCCACATCCTTTACAGTATTCAGCACAGGGCAATAGAAATCTCTGTATATAATGTATTGGCTATCTACATAATATGGGGCCTCTGGTGTAGGCTTGCTTTCTTCTCCCCTTGAGCTTATACCGTTCACAAGCAATTTGTTATTAAGGGCATGCGGGGCAAATGAGAATCCGAATTTTCGCTCGGTATCTCTTGCATAATCCTGCTTTGCAGCAATACGCACAGTCAGACGGTAGTTATGACCGCCAACAAAAACCTCATCCTTTGGCATCTGCTCACCAAGCCAGATCGGATCCCATGTATTATCAGCATAATACCAGCTAATTCCGTTTATGCAATACTCACCATCGTCAAAATTAAGGTTTGATTCTATATTATCAGAAAGTAATTCAATGTCGTAGCTTGGGTATTCTCCCTGCTTCGGGCTAGGAATATTCAGGGAAACGGAGTTTATTGATTCGGTTATTCTCGCATTGTATTCACAGCTTAGTATAATCTTATCCTTATTGCCTTCAAACCATTGCACATCTGCATCATAATCCACATCGCCATTAACACCACTAACAGTTATGTAGCCCTTTACACTAGGGTTTCCGTTATATTCAGGAATGCCGTAGCCAGCCTTTACCGCAAGGATGACTTCATACTTATAGTCATGCTCGTGATTTACAACAGTTCTTGATGTAATATAGTTACCTGTAGTAAGATCACAAATACGCACGCCTCCTACGAAGAACGCTCTATTATAATCATAGACATCGTAACGATCATCGTCACCATAGTCCACACTCGCATAAAAATCTGTAGTTTTGCCGTCTTCCAGTGCACTAACCATGACATACAACCCGTCATTATGCTCTGCAAAAGTCACCGGAATTGTCATTGACAGCATCATAATAATGCATACAAGACTTGATATAACTCTTTTAAATTGTTTTTTCATATTCTCCTCCATCATACTAAATCAGTATATTTAGTTTTCTTGATAAACCCCGCATAGCGGTTCCATACCATCATCCCAAAGCATCACCTTTACATCGGCATAACCTGAGACCTCTTTTTCTGTGTCATAATCTGCTTTTCCTCTTGTAAAATGCATAGGTGCAATATGAACACTCTCGAACCTGCCGTATTGGTCATAGCCTGCAATATACAAGGTGTAGTTTCCCTCTTCCGGACAGCATACCGTAACCTTACTGTAGGAATCCTGACAGTCTGTAATTTCAAAATCCTTAACAGGAATCACATTCATCTGTGCATAACCTGTAAGATAGATTCCGCTGGAAGAGCTTGCATAGACATAAAGAGTGTAATCAAGCATCTCATATCTTGCGTTTTCTATTACAAGAGTAGCTGTGCTTTCGCCGGTAGTGCTATCTGTTTCAAATGCTGCAGTAAATACGGATTCAGGGAAAAACTCCTGCATTTCGTCTATGCCGTATGCAAAAGCGATTCCATCCTCATCAAGCTTTTCAAACCGCCATTCTGCATCCGGCATATTAAGCGCCTTGAAGCAATACGTTAGTGTTTCGCCATCAATACAGCTTACTGTTTCAAGCTCTTTTGTGATTTCAGGCTTTATCTCCTTCAAGGTAAACGGAAGCACATTTTCCGGATTGAATTCCGTTGTACCTCTGCCGTTGCTCATTTCATAGCCCACAGAAATTCTATACACTCTTGTCGTGGTAACATTGTGGAAGGTAACCGTTGCTTTATATATTCCCGAAGGCATCTTCTGATGTGTCTCTGTGTATGTAAATCCCGATTCTTCGGCAAATTCTTTGAGGGTATAAAAGCTTGTACTGCCGCTTCCTCTATCTTCTACCATCCAGGTGAGTTTATCCGCATAGTCTGCCCAGATAGTAAAGGTGGCATCGCCGCCCTCTTCATATTCTCCGCCGTCAAAGACGCGAATCCTCGGAGCAGCGCCGGACATTCTGCATTGAATTCAGACTTAGGGTCAATGTCTGTGCAGGAAAGTGTATAACCGTTAAAATCAAAGGTCACAAAGCCATAGCACGAAACATCGAGATAGCTCTGTTCCTCAGCGGTTGCTGTGGTCAAATCCATTGCGAGATCGTTTTCCAGCCTGATCACATAGGACCCCGCCGAAGCATCCAGATAAGTTTGCTGAAAAGCCTGATGGAACTCTTTCCACGTGGAAACACCAATAACCGTGCTTTCAGCTTCTGTAGCCGCTTTGGCAAATGTCATCGGCACCAGGCTGAACAGTATTGACAAGCTAATTATCATGGATAATATCTTTTCATATAAACAACCTCCTCACAATTTTTTATAAACTGTAAAGTCTTTAATTATTTATCGTTTTCGTCAAAAATATCACCGCATTCCGGACAGAACTTCGGAGGATTCTGAGGATCTTCCGGTGTCCATCCGCATTTGTCACATTTGTAAAGTGGTGCTCCCGCAGGCTTCGGCTTACCGCAATTCTGACAGAATTTGCCCTGATTGGCTGTACCGCATTCACAAGCCCAACCTGCCGCCGGTGCAGGTTGAGGCTTACCGCAGCTTGGGCAGAACTTGCCTGTATTCTCCGTACCGCATTCGCATTTCCAGCCGCCCTGTGCAGGTGCAGCACCGCCACCCATATTTACCTGCTGATTAACCATTGTATTCTGATTAGCGTCTCCGCCCTGCATAAAGCCTGACATACCGCCCATCATATTACCTGCCATATTCATTCCCA
>SVKH01000030.1 GCA_015068545.1 Oscillospiraceae bacterium | reverse complement strand
GGTGGACAAAGTCCCGATTGACGGACTTTGCGGAAAAACGGATGAAGAGAATCTTGGATTTACCTATGCCGAGCTTGACAGATACATTAGAGAAGGCATTATAGAAGACGAGAATAAAAAGAGAATTATTGACGATAAGCATGAGAAGAATCTGTTCAAGCTGGAGCTGATGCCAAGCTTCAAGCCTGAGATATAGAGAGTATATAATGGACAAAAGTTTTTGAAGGAAGCATATGTAAAAAATATACCTTAACGTGGGTAGGAGAAAAAGACTATGAAAGAACAAAAAAAGCGAATTGTGTTTTTAGATTTTTTAAGGGCATTTGCTATTGTCATGGTGGTTTTACTGCACAGTATAAACGACTATATAATTGAGCCGGGGCTGTATGGTACGGCACAGTGGTACGCTCTGCTTTTTACAAACGGTTTTGTAAGGACAGGTGTGCCAATATTCCTTATGATAAGTGGGTGTCTAATGCTGTCCTCAAATGGCACAAGTGATATAAAAAAGTTTTACAAAAAGAGTCTTACCCGTATCATAATTCCGCTTCTTTTCTGGAATGTGGCATACTTCTTTTATCAGTATTCAAGGGAATATGTGGAATTTGATTTGATGATACTGTTAAATAATGCACTCAACAGCGGTATGGAATATCACCTGTGGTACTTGTATGAGCTGGCAGGACTTTACCTTGTTGCACCATTTTTGAAAATACTTATTGATAATTGCAATATGAAGAAGCTTGTGCTTCTGGTATTTTTAATGATGCTGTGTCCTACTATCAGACCATTTATAAATACTGTCACGCCACTGTACATATACTGGTTTGAGCCTTTGTTTAACGGATATATGAGTTGTTTTCTGCTTGGATACATACTCTATAAATCAGATTCAGAAAAGCATCTTTTCTACTTTCTGCTTGCAGGGGGATTGGCATTGGCTACATCAATGCTTATCAATTACTTAAATTCCTCCCACGAAGGAATAAACCTAGTGACTAACAGCGGTTACAGCCTGTGTCACTATATCATGGCTGCGGCGGTATTTGTTACCGCAAAGGCACTGATTAAGGAAAAGCTTCTGCTTGAAAAAGTGGCAATAATTTTGTCTAAATACAGCTTTGGTGTTTATCTGGTGCACGTTGCTGTGATTGACTCGATTAAAACATGGTTTATGATAGATTCTTCTCCTATTGTAAATTCATTGTACATTTTTGTCATCAGCTTTAGTGTTTCGCTGATTATTTCCGTAATTCTGGGAAACATAAAGTATGTAAAAAAACTGGTTTTATAGACTAACCGGCCTTCCCGAAATGAGCTTGGGAAGGTCTTTTTTACTTTATAGGAAACTGCGTTCCCATAAAGAAAAAGAATTATACTGCTGTGCAATTTTTTTGAAAAGCATTAGCTTTTCAAAAGTGCACATGGCATAAGAGAAGCAAAATTGCTTTGACCTTCCGCCGTAGGTGGTGTAGCGAAGCTGATTTTCTTGTGTACGCAAAATCTTCGTTGGTAATTATATTCGGCAGTTCTTTCTAATACTATATAAAGCACACATTTTTTTAATCTACATATTCTATAATAGGGGTAGCCCAAAAAGCAGAAAGGAAGTTTGAATATGAGCGAAAAATGCTGTACACCGGAAAACGGCTCATTCCGTGAGGCCGTATGTATACATACTGACAAGGTCTATGACAGTTGCCGTGATAAGGACTGTCTTGAAAACATTCGTGTTTATCTTACCGCTTGCGGTCAGGATGTTGTGGACCGTGCTATAAACGTTAAATGTACAAAGGCAGAAATTATATGGGTATTCTCTGATATAGAGGCAGTTCCTTTTAACAGGGGATTCTATTCAGTTGACCTTAAATACTTCTTTAAAATTACTCTTGCCGTATTCACAGGTCTTTCAAGACCTACCGAGGTAGAAGGTCTTGCCACATTTAATAAAAAGGTAATTCTCTTTGGTAGTGAAGGCAATGCCAAGGTATTTGCATCAAAGTATAAGCAAGATGCTTTCGATCCTCAGATGTGGAGAAAAACCAATATGCCAAATGCGGTAGTGGAGGTTGTAGATCCTATTACTTTAGGAGCTAAGCTTGTTGATGTGAATAAGAATAATTGTTGCTGTGATGACGATTTTGACCTTGCAAGCATTCCTGATTCGGTAAGTCGTGTCTTTGATGACAGTTTGATTTTAGGCGGAGAGCAAAAGAGAGTATTTGTTTCCATAGGAATATTCTCAATTATCAGGCTAGAACGCAGGGTAATGCTTCTGATTCCGGCATATGATTTCTGCGTACCGCAAAAGGAATGTATAGGTGCAACAGACGATAATCCTTGCGATTTGTTTGACAGAATTTCCTTCCCGGTTGATGAATTTTTCCCACCGGAAAGAGGAGATTTTGAATGTAATGATGGCGGAAATGTATCAGGAGGCAATGGCTGCGGCTGTGGCTGATAAGGAGGAAAAAAGGAGTTAAAAGCGATGGCTTTTAACTCCTTTTTTTATGCAGGAATTAAATAGTTTTATGTTGTAATTTCCATAATAACAAAATTGCATTCCTACGCCAGCATACATAGCTTTTATCAAAAGCTTTTTTACTTTATAGGAAACTGCGTTCCCATATAGAAAAAAATGATACTGCCGGGCAATTTTTTTGAAAAGCATTAACTTTTCACAAGTTCACATGGCATAAGAAAAGCACAATTGCTTCGACTTTCCATCGTAGGTGGTGCAGCGAAGCTGCTTTTCTTGTATGATTTTTGACGTCCCTTTGTTGACATAATTTGCATCTGAGTGTATAATTACTGTATATATTTACACAAGGAGAGATACCCATGATTAAAGATATTGATAAACGTATGGATTTTTCTTCACAGCTTAGCGAGAAAAACATTGATATATACAGTGCAGAAGAGGAAGTTTTCACAGCTCACGGTATGACAAAACCTCAGTTTGAGGGAGATATGTACCGTAGAATGCCTACTGAGGTTGCTGAAAGTCTTTCTCCGGGTATAGTGGAAATGCACCGTCAGGCGGCAGGTGGCAGAATTAGATTTGTAACCGACTCTGAATATATTGGTATCCATGCAAGGATTCACAATGCGTGGAGAATATCCAATATGCCATTGTCCTCAACAGGTGGGTTTGACCTATACCGTATAGAAAACGGAGCAGAACGCCACATAAAGGCATTCATTCCTCCAACAGATGTTACCGATGACTTTGTTGGCGAGATAAAGTTGGGGGAAAAGAAAAAATGCGAATACATACTGTACTTTCCGATATTTGCAGGAGTGTACTCTCTTGACATTATCTTGAAGGAAGGTGCTCTTTTGGAGAAATCAGCAGGGTATAAATACAGTACTCCTGTGGTGTATTACGGTTCATCAATAACCAATGGTGCTTGTGTTTCAAGATCGGGAATAGCATACTCTGCTATTATTGCTCAAAAGCTAGGGTGTGATTTTATAAATCTTGGCTTTTCCGGTAGCGCAAAAGCGGAAAGAGAAATGGCGGAATACATCGCATCATTAGATATGAGTGTATTTGTTTACGACTACGACTATAATGCAGAAAACTATGAGGAGCTTGAGGCTCACCATGAGGCTATGTTTAAATTTATCAGGGAAAAGCGTCCGCAGTTGCCTATCATATGTGTTTCCAAACCAGACTATTCCTACGATCCGGAAGAAAACGAAAAAAGGCTGCAATGTATTCTGCGTACAGTCAATAACTCAAAAGCGCGTGGAGATAAAAACGTGTATTTCATAAGCGGAAATTCCTTCTTTGATGAATTTCCTCTTCGTGACTACGCTTTTGTGGACGGATGCCATCCAAATGACATCGGTAATTGGTGTATGGCAAATGTAATAGGAAAAAAGATTGAGGAAATACTTAATTCTTAATCTGGAGGTAAATATGAAGGTAAGTTATTTTCCGGGATGTACCCTTAAAAACAAGGCAAAAGACCTTGATTTGTATGCCTGCAAATCAGCCGAAGCCTTGGGGATTACTCTTGAAGAAATTGAAGATTGGCAATGTTGTGGCGGAGTGTTTACTACTGGGAAAGATGAAGTTGCGACCAAGCTTTCCTCTGTTCGTGCGCTGAAATCTGCCGAAAAAAGGGAACAACCGCTTGTTACTGTATGTTCTGCCTGTCATAATGTTATTAAGCAAACAAACCATGCAATGAAAAATGATAGAGAATTTTCCGATAAAGTAAACCGCTATATGCAAGAGGATGAAGGATATTTTGGCAACGTCCCAGTGTATCACTATCTTGAGATGCTTCGTGATATGGTAGGGTTTGACCTGTTGGAAAAAAGGGTATTAAATCCATTTAAGGGGAAGAAGATAGCCGCGTATTACGGCTGTCTTTTATTGCGACCGAGTAGTATTATGGATATGGATGATCCTGAAAATCCAAGTATTATGGAAGATTTTATAAAGGCTTTGGGTGCAGAGCCTGTTATATATGGAATGAGAAATGAATGTTGCGGTGGATATATCGGTGTAGAAAGTCCTAATCTGGCGAAAAAGAGCAGTAATGCTGTTGTGGCTAATGCAATAGCTCAGGGAGCAGAGATGATTATAACGGCTTGTCCGCTTTGTAAGTACAACCTTGAAAAAAATGGTGCGGATATTCCTGTTACTTATTTTACCGAGGTACTGGCAGAAGCGCTGGGTGTAAAGGAGGATACAAATGAATAATAAGTATCTTCGTGATGAGATAATCCGCCAAAGCGGAGTAGATCCTAAAAAGTGTATGAAATGCGGAAAATGTTCTGCTGCTTGCCCTGCTTATGACGAGATGGAGTATCATCCTCACCAATTTGTAAGCATGGTGGATTCGGGAGAGATAATTCCGCTTTTAGAGTCGGAATCATTATATAAATGCCTGTCTTGCTTTTCGTGTATCGATAGATGTCCAAGAGGAGTGGAGCCTGCTAAGTTAGTTGAGGCAGTTCGCATGTGTGCCATAAGAAGGCAAGGTAGGAACAGAATGACTGCAGAAAATGTGCCGGAGATACTAGATAGTGATGCCCCGCAGCAGCTATTAGTCAGCGCATTCAGAAAATACAGTAAGTAAGGAGGTAGAAACCGGATGCAAAGAGTGGGAGTTTTTGTGTGCTGGTGCGGTAGTAATATTGCAGGCACAATTGATGTACAGGCTGTATCGGAAGCTTTAAAAAAGGAAGCTGGTGTAGTTTTTTCCACCAATTATCAATATATGTGTTCTCAGGCAGGACAAAATATTATTATAGAAGCTATAAAGGAGCATAACCTTACCGGAATTGTTGTTTGCTCATGTTCACCGCGAATGCACGAGGCAACCTTCAGGAAAACTGCCGCATCTGCAGGTCTTAATCCTTACATGGTGGAAATTGCAAACATAAGGGAGCAGTGTTCGTGGGTCCATAAGGATATGATGTCAGGCACGGAAAAAGCAATTATTCTGGGCAGAGCTGCTATTGCAAAGGTTAACTTGAATACTCCGCTTACTCCGGGGGAAACACCGGTTACAAAGCGAGCCTTAGTTATAGGTGGAGGTATAGCAGGCATACAGACTGCTCTTGATATTGCTGATGCAGGCTTTCCCGTTGATATCGTTGAAGCAAAGCCAACAATCGGCGGAAAAATGGCACAACTTGACAAGACTTTTCCTACTTTGGACTGTGCGGCATGTATCCTTACTCCAAAGATGGTGGATGTTGCCCAAAACGAAAATATACGCATTTTCTCGTATAGTGAAGTGACAGGTGTAAAAGGGTTTGTAGGAAATTTTGACGTTACTATCAGGAAAAATGCACGTTATGTGAAAGAAGATATTTGTACAGGCTGTGGTGCTTGTGTAGAAAAGTGCCCGATGAAAAAGGTGCCTAATGAGTTCAATTTGGGCATGGACAGCCGTAGGGCAATATATATACCTTTTGCCCAAGCGGTACCAAAGGTTGCAACCATAGATCCCAATGCTTGTAATATGTTAAAAAGCGGGAAGTGCGGAATTTGTGCCAAGGTTTGTGCCACAGGGGCTATTGATTATAATCAGAAAGAAGAGTACATTCAGGAAAAGTACGGAGCGATTGTTGTTGCTACGGGATTTAACCCGATTAGTATGGAAAAATTTGACGAGTTTGCGTACAGCCAGTCCTGTGATGTTATTACTTCTTTGGAGTTTGAACGGCTAACAAATGCGGCAGGTCCTACATCAGGGCATCTGGTAAGACCATCAGACGGAAAGAAACCAAAAACTATCGTATTTGTGCAGTGTGTGGGCTCGAGGTGTGATGCCTATGCCCAAAAGGGCAAGGAGTATTGCTCAAAAATCTGCTGTATGTATACTGCAAAACACGCAATGCTTGTAAGGGATAAATATCCTGATACTGAAGTTCTTGTGTTTTACATAGATGTACGAACTCCGGGCAAGAACTTTGACGAATTTTATCGACGAGCTACCGAGGAATATGGTGTTAAGTATATTAAGGGAATGGTAGGAAAGATTATTCCAAATGGTGATAAGCTGATAGTCCGTGGCTCTGACCTTATTATGGACAAGCAGCTTAATATAGAGGCAGACTTAGTAGTTTTGGCGGCGGCAATAGAGCCGGATAAATCGGCAAGAAATCTTGCTACAATGCTTACGGCGAGTATGGATACAAATGACTTTTTTACAGAAGCACATCCAAAACTACGTCCTGTGGAAAGTCCAACTGCCGGAGTTTTCTTGTCGGGAGCTTGTCAGGGACCTAAGGATATTCCGGAAACTGTTTCTCAGGCAGGAGCTGCCGCGGCTAAGGTTATAGGACTTTTGGCAAAGGACAGATTAACAGGAAACCCGTGCGTGGCATATTCAAATGAGATTATGTGTAACGGATGTTCTTCCTGCGAGCGGGTTTGCCCTTACAGAGCAATAACATACGAAGAAAAAGAATCACATATCAATAGGGGAAAATTAAGAAGAATTGCTGTTGTTAATCCTGCAGTGTGCCAAGGGTGCGGTGCTTGTACGGTTGCCTGTCCTTCCGGTGCTATGGATTTAAAGGGATTTGCAAGTAGTCAGATTATAGCGGAGGTGGACGCAATATGCAGATAAATGAACATAAACCGTTAATAGTTGCCTTTTGCTGTAATTGGTGTTCCTATGCCGGCGCAGACCTTGCAGGAAACAATCGTCTTAACTATCCGGCAGATGTAAAAATTATAAGAGTTCCTTGCTCCTGCCGAGTTAATCCTATATTTGTTCTCCGTGCTTTTCAAAGAGGAGCGGACGGAGTTATTATATGCGGATGCCATCCGGGAGATTGCCACTATACATCAGGCAACTACTACACAAGACGGAGAATGACTTTGCTGTTTTCTATGCTTGATTATCTTGGTATAGAAAGAGAGCGAACCCGTGTAGAATGGGTTTCTGCGGCAGAAGGTGCAAAATTTGCCGATACCATGAATGAATTTGTAAAAAAGGTTACGTCTTTGGGAGAGAATAAAAAGTTGGAGGATCTGCGATGCAAAAGATAACAAAAAGCCAGCTGGTAGATAAAGCAGTTTCTCTGCTTGCAGATGGTACAGTTTCTGCGGTACTTGGATGGAGTATGGGCGAATTTAGTTATGACGTAACTCCTAGGATATTTACTACGGAAGATGATATAAGAAAAAGCTTTGTCTTTAATGATTTTTGCGGAGCTAATCTCTCGAAATATCTTGTTTCCAAAACGGACGGAATAGAAGGAAAGCTCCTTGTGTTTTTAAAGCCTTGCGATACATACAGTTTTAATCAGCTATTAACCGAGCACCGATTTAATAGAGAGAATGTGTATGCGGTTGGTATCCCATGCTCAGGAATGGTGGATATTTCCAGACTAAAGGCAGTATCAGGTGATGGAATAACCAAAATCCATGAGGAGGAAGAAAACCTCTTGGTCACAACTATATACGAGGATAATCCGATTACCGTTCCGGCAAAAGACGTGCTTTTAGAAAGATGCGATAACTGTAAGAGTAAAAAGCATGTGGCTTTTGATGAGCTTTTGGGAGATAGTGGAGAAGTAATAGAATCAGCAAGATTCGATCAGGTAGCCGAAATTGAGGCTATGACGCCGGATGAGAGATTTGCTTTCTGGCAGAGCCAGCTTTCCCGTTGTATACGCTGCAATGCCTGCAGAGATGTTTGTCCTGCGTGCACCTGCGAAAAGTGTGTGTTTGATAATCCGCTATCGGGAGCGGAAAATAAGTCTCCGGCAAATAACTTTGAGGAGCAGATGTTCCATATTATAAGAGCATATCATGTTGCAGGCAGATGTACAGACTGTGGCGAATGTTCAAGAGTTTGTCCGGAAAAAATACCACTTCACCTTTTAAACCGTAAGTTTATAAAGGATATAAATGAGTTTTATGGAGAGTATCAGGCAGGAGCAGAGGTTGGTGCCAGAGCTCCTTTAGTGGACTACACGGTGGATGATCCGGAGCCTTGTGATGTGCTTGATAGGAGGGATACTGATGCTTAAATGCCCTATTGATAAAATGGATGATGTTTTTGAAGAAATTGCAAAAATTGCAAAATTGTACCTTCCTGTTGATATAGGCGAAAGCATCGTATATAAGCCATGGGAAAAGGGTGATGTGTGGAGCGATGCTGTAAATACCTCACTAAGTCCTAAGGAATTGTTTTTTCCGCAGACAGAGAACCTTATGGAGTTTAAAACAGAAGGTAAAAGCATCGAAGTGATAGATACAAGAAGAGAAAACGGACCTTTTGTTGTCTTTGGTGTCCGCGCCTGCGATGTAAAAAGCATCGAGGTTTTAGACCGGGTTTTTCTTGCGGAGCCGGTGGATAGCTATTATGCAAAAAGGCGTGAAGAAGGCATTATTATATCAACAGCTTGTACAAGACCTGCAGAGACCTGCTTTTGCACTACTTTCGATGTATCTCCGCAAGAACCGTCAGGTGATATTTCGTCATGGAAAACAGATGAGGAAGTATTCTTTAAAGCAAATACGGAAAAAGGCGAGAATTTTTTAAAAAAGATTACCTCATATATAGTAGAATGCGATGAAGATAGAGTTAGAGAGCAAAAGGAAAAAATATTAAAAATTATGGATAAGCTTCCGCTTAAAAACCTGAAAGCAGATGCCTTTGGCGGAGGAAAGACAGATGAGTTTTTCTGCCACCCTGCTTGGGATGAGCTATCAGGAAGCTGTCTTGGGTGCGGTGCTTGCACTTTTGTATGTCCTACCTGTCAGTGCTACGATATTAAAGATTTTAACACGGGCAGTGGCATTATTAGGTTTAGATGCTGGGACTCTTGTATGTATTCTGATTTTACAAAAATGGCTCATGGGAATAACCGGCATACTCAAAAAGAACGATTCCGACAAAGATTTATGCACAAACTGGTGTATTATCCTGAAAACAATGAAGGAATATTTGGATGTGTAGGATGTGGCAGGTGTATTGCAAAATGTCCTGTTTCCATGAATATTGTTAAAGTAATGAAGAAGATTGGAGGGAAGTAAAGTGAATAACATGGAAGAAGCTTTAATCCCCAAAATCGGAGTGATAACCGATGTGCGCATAGATACACCGGATATTAAAACCTTTAGGGTAGTGATGCCGGATGGCAAAAAAGCTTTTGACCACCGTCCGGGGCAATGTGCTATGCTTTCTGTTCCGGGAGTGGGAGAGGCGATGTTTTCTATAACTTCTTCGCCTACCAACCAGGATTTTATGGAGTTTTCCATTAAAAAGTGCGGCTGTGTAACCGATTGGCTTCATCATGCGGAGGTTGGTCAGCAAATTACAATCCGCGGCCCGTATGGGAAACCGTTCCCTGTTGACGACGAATTTGCAGGGAAGAATCTTCTGTTTATAGCAGGCGGTGTTGGACTTGCACCGCTTCGTTCGGTTATCAATTACTGCCGATACTATCGTGAGCGATACGGTGATATTGATATTGTTTACGGATCCAGAAGCAAGGATGATTTGCTGGATTATAAGGAAATTATAGAAGAGTGGTCAAATGATGCCGGTGTTAGGGTACATCTGACTATTGACAGACCTCAGGAAGGCTGGGACTCTCATGTGGGATTTGTCCCAAATTATGTTAAGGAGCTTGGCTTTGACACAGATAAAATAGCGGTACTGTGCGGCCCACCTGTTATGATCAAGTTTACATTGGACGAACTTTGCCAGCTTGGATTTGAGAAATGCCATATTTACACTACTCTAGAGCTCAGGATGAAATGTGGAGTGGGAAAATGCGGAAGATGTAATGTTGGCGCAAAGTATGTCTGCAAGGACGGACCGGTATTCAGATGCGACGAACTGGATGAGCTTCCGGATGAGTATTAAGGAGAAAAACATGGAGAATTTAGTTAATATATATCTTTTCGGCAAAAAGTATGAAGTGCCGGATAATTTAACAATCATGACTGCTATGGAATATGCCGGATATCAGTTGGTTCGTGGCTGTGGTTGCCGTAACGGATTTTGCGGTGCTTGTGCTACTATTTACCGTATAAAGGGCGAAAGGGAGTTAAAGGCTTGTCTTGCTTGTCAGACCAAGGTTGAGAATGATATGTATATTGCAACACTACCATTTTTCCCTTTGGTAAAGGAAAGCTATGATATAGAAAAAATTCAGGCAAGTGAGTCTGTTATGATGCAGCTTTATCCTGAAATTTACTCTTGTATCGGCTGTAATGCCTGCACAAAAAGCTGTACCCAAGGGCTAAATGTTCTGCAGTATATTGCCTATGCTCAGAGAGGCGATTTTGAAAAATGCGCGAAGGAGTCCTTCGACTGTGTAATGTGCGGAGTGTGCTCCGCAAGGTGTCCTGCCGGTATTTCACATCCGCAGGTTGCAATGCTTGCAAGGAGAATTAACGGAAAGTATCTGGCACCGGAATGCGGGCATTTGGAGGAGCGTGTAAAGGAAATAAAGAATGGCGATTTTACAGATCTTATAGAGGCTCTTATGCAAAAGCCTATCGAGGAAATGAAGGAGCTTTATAACACGCGAGATATAGAAAAATAGGGAGGATGAGAAGATGTATTCGGAAAAGTTTAAAAAATCTCTCTTGGCTGTGGAAACGGCAAGAGAAAAGAATATTGCCTTAGAACCGGATCGCATGACAGCAGAGCAGAAGGAAAACCTTCTGGCGGCTTTTCATCCTGACTATAAGAAGGATGAATTTGAAGTACTTAAAATCGGCCCTAATAAAGGAGAAAAAGTCCCAAAGGAGCTTGCAGGAATTTTGCAGGCGCATAGCCGTATAAAGTCAGATTCGGTAGATCTTGACCATCCTGATTACGAAACTGATGTTTTAATTATCGGTGGTGGTGGAGCAGGAACTTCTGCGGCAATAGAGGCTCATGAAGCAGGTGCTGATGTTATGATTGTCACAAAGCTCAGAATGGGTGATGCAAACACAGTTATGGCAGAAGGTGGTATTCAGGCGGCGGATAAGCCAAATGATTCGCCTGCAATTCATTTTATAGATGCATTTGGCGGCGGACATTTTGCCGCAAAAAGAGAACTTTTATCAAAGCTTGTATGCGATGCTCCCGAGGCTATTTTGTGGCTTGGTAATTTAGGTGTGGAATTTGATAAAGAAGCAGACGGAACTATGGTAACCACCCATGGTGGAGGAACTTCGCGAAAGAGAATGCACGCTGCCAAGGACTATTCCGGCGCGGAAATTATGCGGACACTTCGTGACGAAGTTTTAAACCGTAATATTCCCATAGTAGATTTCACCTCAGCAATAGAGCTTGTTTTGGACGAAAACGGCAAGGCAGCAGGGGCTGTTCTTATGAATATGGAAACAAAGGAGCTTTTGGTTGCAAAGGCAAAGACGGTTATCATTGCAACAGGAGGTGCCGGACGTATGCACTATCAGGGATTTCCTACATCAAACCACTATGGTGCAACAGCAGATGGACTTGTACTTGGATACAGAGTAGGAGCAAAGCTTCTATATGCCGAAACTCTTCAGTATCATCCAACGGGTGTTGCGTATCCGGAGCAGATTTTTGGCGCTTTGGTTACCGAAAAGGTGCGTTCGCTAGGTGCCAAACTAGTGAATGAAAAGGGTGAAGTATTTATGCACCCTCTTGAAACCAGAGACGTTGCTGCCGCGGCTATTATCCGTGAATGCTCGGCAAATGATAGCGGTGTAGACGTAGGAAATTGTCAGGGAGTGTGGCTAGATACGCCTATGATAGAAAAGATAGGCGGCGAGGGTACGATAGAAAAGAGAATACCTGCCATGATGCGTATGTTTGCAAAATATGGTATTGATATTAGAAAGGAGCCTATTTTGGTCTATCCTACACTTCATTATCAGAACGGTGGTCTTGATATTGGTCCGGACTGCATGACAACGAACGTAGAGAATTTGTTTGTGGCTGGCGAAGCCGTAGGCGGAATCCACGGAAAAAACAGACTTATGGGTAATTCTCTACTGGATATTATTGTGTTTGGCAGAAGTGCCGGTCAGAATGCAGCATCAAAGGCGAAGAAGGTTGAGCTGGGAAAGCTGTCTCTTTCACATATAGAAAAGTTTGAAAAGGAACTGGCAAGCGCAGGTATTGAAACAGAAAATGTATCGCCAAAGCTTCTTCCCAATTACACAAACCAACAAAGCATATAAAAGGAGTTAAACAAAATGGATTTACATATCATCACAGACCTATTTGAGGCGCTAACGATTTTTTGTTTTGGTCTTTCGTGGCCTATTTCTATCCGAAAATCACTAATATCAAGAACTGCAAAGGGAAAAAGCTTATTTTTTGAAGTATTCCTGCTGATTGGTTACGCATTTGGTATAGCGCGTAAATTTATACAGGTGCTTGCTATGGGAAGCAGCGGATTTATATTTTACCTTAGCTTCTTTTTCTATGTTCTTAATTTTATCGAAATTTCTATTGATGTTGCGCTGTATTTCCGCAACACAAGGCTAGATAAATTAAGAGATGCAGGGCATGAGGTATAATCATTTTTCTGAGTGAATGACTTTATATAAGAAGTCTATATTCGCAAAACGAAAGTGAAAAGAGCTTCTCGGTATTTTAGCTGCGAGTAAAAAGCGAAAAAATAAATAAAAACGGGAATTTGAATTAACTCAAATTTAACTGAAAAGGCGGTGTAAAAATAACTTTTTACACCGCCTTCATATCGTTTTAAGGATTTCTGTATAGCTTGCAATTAAACTATTGTTCGCTTGCGATCAGGGCTATTTTGTGTCCTTAAACAGATTTTCGTGATATTCTATATTATTCCTTTTCAAATGCGTCTTTTCCAAGTCCGCATACAGGACAAACGAAATCCTCAGGGACATCTTCCCAAGCTGTGCCTGGTGCTATACCGTTTTCCGGATCTCCTGCTACCGGATCATAAACATATCCGCAAGGGCATACATATTTTTCCATAATTTTCTTCCTTTCTTATTATAAAATTTTTACAGTACAAGTGACGGAGCGGAGTAAACTCTTTGAGCATATTCTGCATCTAGGGAATATAGTCCCTTGGAATCATTTCCAAAAAGTTCCATCTTCTTTATCATGTCTTCTGCATTCTTTTCTTCTTCAAGCTGTTCTTTCACGAACCAATCCAAAAACTGCATTGTTCTGAAATCTTTCACATCATATGCGGCGCTGTATATATCATTTAT
>SVKH01000029.1 GCA_015068545.1 Oscillospiraceae bacterium | reverse complement strand
TACATCAAGATCTTGGTTGATCATTTGTGCAGCAATTTCATCATAGTTGTCTCTGTGTGTTGAGTGCGCACCAAATGATGCAGGAGTAGCGTGTGGCCACTCAACAGTAGTTACAAGACCTGTCTTCTTACCCATAAGCTGGAATGCTTCTGTTAGTGAAGCTCTTGGTGTACCATCAGGCTTCAAACCAACAACAGCGCCGTTAGTCTTATATCCAGATGATAAAGCTGTACCAGCAGCTGCTGAGTCTGTAATAGCTGAATTAGCACAGTATGTCTTGATAGTACCAATCAAATAGTCCTTCATAAACATATCACCTATTTCAACTTCTGTGTTGTTACCAAATCCCGGACAAGAATAACCGCCTTCATTCTTAACACCGTTTGCAAAATCAAACAGCGCAAATCCACCACCATCAGGAATCATGTAAATTACATTTTTAATCTGAGGAGCTGCAGACATAAGCGCAATTTCTGCCTCGTTAGGCTCAATTACAACTTCGTCAACAAGTGGATTCATATCATCATCCCAAAGGAATGCTTTTAAAGTATCTGCAGAAGTTGTTGTAACTTCAACAGGGATCCATTCCTCTACACCTGTTAATTCTACAGGAATGTATTGTGTCATTAGCTTATCCTCGTCATAAACTGCAACATAACCGTTGGCAGCCTGACCAGGGCAGTAGAATTCTACTGTCATATCACCATCGACAGTATTTACTGCTTCGATCTTAGAATCGCCTGTACCAGTATATACCTTGACACCCGTTACATATGGGAATTCTGCAGTTACAGCGGCAGATGGAGCAGATGTTGCACCGATAGAATCAACTGCAACGATTTGATATGAGTATGTTCTGCCTTGTTTTACATTTGTATCTACATAAGAAGTCTTAGTTCCGACATCAATTTTTTCAACGCCGTCCTTGCTTGACTTGATAAGTCTGTAAGTAACACCGATATCTGATGTTTCAAACCATGAAAGTGATACACTGTCTTCTCCCTTAACAGCTGTAAGCTCAGATGGTGTGAACAGATTTACAATGTTCATTGCACTTATGCTAGCAGAGAAGCCAAGTGGCATAATGCCGGCATCTTCGCTGATTATTCTTGCAAGACCCATACCGCTGAACCATTTAAGGTTAAGCGTTGTAGTAGCATCAACAGTTGATTGCTCCGCTGTCTTAGATTTAGAATAACAATCAAGGAAGTCAGGATTATCAACAAACTCAGAAAGTGGAACCGCAACAACCTGCTCGCCGCCTTCAACTACATCATAATAGTCTGTTACCTTAACACCTGAAACCAATGTAGCATAGTGCTGTTGATTCCAAAGTCCAGGATATGCTTCCTTTGTAATATCATCGCCGTTATCTGCACCAATCGGGAAGCTCCAGATATCCTTAGGTGCTGTGATTGTGAAGTATGCGTCATTAATACCTTCATCATTTGTTACATTGATTTTGAATACCGCATAACCGGAATCCTGATATTTTGAAATATCAAGAACATCACCCCACAGGTGATCCGGCACCTTATCAGGTGTTGGAAGAAGCGAATTATTAGCATCAGGATAGTCACCCATAATATCAATGGCAAGACCGCCCCAACCCCATCTGGTATTGTTCCATGTTTTTCCTGTTACATCGCCTGTTCTGATTTCACCCTTTGTGCTGCCTTCAACATAACCGGTATCGTTAAGAGTAATATTCATGTAAGTTGATTTTAGCTCTGTAGCACCAGTTTTATTCCAACCCCAGTTGTTATAGCCTGCTGTGTCACCTACATAGTATGAACGATCGCTGTGTTCGCCGTTTGTACCGCCGTAGATAAATGAGAAAGTATACTTATTAGGGTCAGTTTCTGCACCAATTGACTTAACAGAGATTGGTTCTGATTCAGCAGATACAATACCGCAAGTATCGTCAATAGCTGCAATTGAGTATGTATAGTTACCAGGATTTAGTCCTGTATCTGTGTAGGACATTTCCTTACCAACATTGATGTATGTTGTTTTGCCCTGATTTGTTCTTGCCAAACGGTAAGATGTGTCAGAGTCTGATGTAGGAGCCCATGAAAGAGTTACATCGCCGTTATCAGCAACTTCTGCTGACAAGCCTGTCGGGATTTGTGGAGCAAAGATACCCATTGTATATACATTTGCTATAAATCCAAGTGCATTTGTAGTATCGTTATCTTCTCTTACGATACCCATACCGTTCAGAAGTGATAGATCAAGCTTTGTATTTTCATCTACTGCAATACCATTATCAAGACCCCATGCCTGACCGAATGAATCAAGGAAATCCGGAGAATCAACAAATTTCTTAAGAGGAACAGCAACAACCTGCTTGCCGCCCTTAGCCTTGTCATAGTAGTCTGTTAGCTTAACACCAGCAACCAATGTACCGTAAACGGAATCATCCTGTGGTTTTGGGTGTGTTGCAGAAGCAAAGTCTGATGTATTAAGACCATTATAGTAGTATGCACCTAAAGCTGCAGCATTTCTTGGAGTTGTGATAGCAAGATATGCTGTATCGATACCATCTGCTACTACAGGGCTGATTTCAAATACTGCGTATCCGTAGTCAGCAATTGCTGTTGCATCATAGATATTACACCAGAACTCTTCCGGAGTTTCTGCTAAGCTCATATGACGGAATGTTTCGCCGGCAAATCCCCAGTTCTGCTTATTCCACTTTTTACCAGTATATTCTGAAGCTCTGATTTCAGCTTTACCATCGCCGTAGCCATAGTCATTTACTTGAAGCTCTACATACTTACCTTGCAGTGTTGCACCGTATGTTCCGTTTGCACCGTATGTACCCCATTCGCTTCTTTCACCAATGTAGAAGTTAGTGTCCGAACCGTTTCTTGCATCATCCCAGTAGAAGTGGAACTTCATAATTTCAGAAGTTGTAGCTTCGCCTGAAACGAAAGTAACCTTTGCAGATTCAGAAGCCTTTGAAATAAGCTTTGTCTGATCCTTATGTGATGCTACAACGTAGTATGTATATACACCGTTTGTTGTAACTGTGTCTTGATATTCAAGATTTGCGCCTGAATAAATTAGTTCATCCTTAGAACCTGCTTTTCTGTATAGGTTGTAAACAACGTCAAGGTCTGTTGTTGCGTTCCATGCTACATTAACCTTTCCGTCTTCGCCAAGTGTAGCTGTAACACCTGTTGGTGTCTGAACGCTGGCAATCTGAAGGTCATAAACCTTAATTGAGAATGGCTTAGGATCTTCTGATTGGCTATCCTTCTTGGCAATACCCATACCTGCAAACAATTGAAGGTCTACAGGAGTAGCACCAAGAATTGATGCAAAATCGTCCTCAGAGGTAGACGATGCCTTTGAGAACACTTCCTTAAAGTCATAGTTTTGTGTAAATTCCTTAATTGGAACATAAAGTCTTTGTTGTCCTCTTGCCTCAGCATCGTAGTAATCTGTTAGCTTTACACCAAGAACGAACGAATGCTTGCTCTTCTTCCAGTTAAGCATATCAGGATATTTTTCCTTAGTTGCAGGAAGAGTATCAGAACTTGAAAGACCTATACCCTTCTTATCAGTTACTACCTCGATAGCAAGATATGCATTTTCCATATCGTAAGATGCATTATCTACCTTGACATCGAAAATGAAATATCCGTCTTCTTCGTATTCGGAGATATCGTTAACACCAAGCCATCTGTTTTCCGGAATTGTGCTTGCAATACTTGTAACATCTGTATTGTAGTATTGTGAACCCTTATATCCCCAAAGAACACCGTCTGATGTAGGAATATCGGCAAATGTGCCTGATACAACGGCATATTTAGCAATATCACCTTCGTGGTTAAATGTGTAATCAGGGTCGTTTATAACAAGTTCCATTCTGCCACTGCCGGCTGACCACCAGTGGAAGTCGTTCCATGCATTATTAGGGCCCTGTTCCTTACCGCCGTTTGCCTGAGGTACTTCATCCTTAGATGATACATAGAAAACTCTGCCGTCTAAGTAGCTTGAGTAAGAAGTATTTAGCCAGTTTTCCCAGTCAATATCTTCCTTAATTACATTAACAACTTCTGATACAGAATCAACAGTAACTGTTACTTCATTAGTTGACTTTGATACAAGACCATAGGCACTTGACGTAGCCTTAACAGAATATGTATATTCGCCTGTTTCTGTGGCAACATCTACATAAGATGCAGATGAACCTGCATCAATTTCCTCTGTTTCACCATTTACTGTCTTTGTGACAACAAAGTCTGCATCAGAATCAGTGCTATCCCATGAAAGAGTTATTCTGCTGCCATCAACAGAAGCCTTCAGGTTTTCCGGATCGTCAAGAGCAACAACAGCCGGCTCATCATATCTGATTTCAAATGTTTCTGTACCGCCTGTTTCCTGCTTAACAACGCCAAGACCTGTGTATAGCTGAAGATTTGGTGTAAAGTCTGCAATCTCATATGCAGCACAAATGCTTTCGTAATCATTTCCACCAAATTCCACAAGATCCGGAGCATCAACAAAGTCAGCAAGAGGAATCATAACCTTTTGTGGGAATGCTCCTGCTGCATCAACGTAATCACTTATTGCCACACCTGTAACAGCCTGAACCTTTGGCATTGCCCATGCTGTATCAACGTGATCCTCATATTTAAGAGGAAGTGTAGTTGTTTCAGGATCTAGGCCGATTGAGGATACATCCGTAAGTGTTGTAATGGCAAAATATGCGTTATTATAATTAGCAGGAACTCTGTCAAGTACAAAAACAACATATCCGTTATCTTTGTATGCAGAGATATCCTTGACACCAAGCCATTTATCATGTGGCACAGTTGTCATGTCTGTCCATCCATGACTTAGCAAAGTCTTGCCGAAACCAATATAGCTCATTCCGGCATAACCCCAAGCTCCGTCATTATTTGGAAGCTCAACTAATTCATTAGATTTGTTATATATTTGGTTTGTGATTGATACATTGTATCCGGAGTATGATCCTACCGCAGCATCGCTGATCCAATGCTTTGAGTTAAGACTTGCACCACGGGTAACATAGCCCTTCCACTGATTATTTGTTCCGAAAGCACCGATGTTGTATACCATTCCTTCAAGCGCACTTGGGCTGCCGTCAGAAGGGCACCAACTCTTCCAATCCATTTTGTCCTTTATTATCGATGTAGATTCCGCTGCCATAACTGCTGATGGAATCATAGAAGCCATCATAACAACAGATAACACAAATGATAATAAAGCTTTCATTTTGTTTTTCATCTTATCTTCCTTTCTTTTCTCCGCTTGTATTTGCGATAAAACAATGTCTGATATTAATGTAAAATCAAAGGTATTATGGTGTCAGAAATACCTTCTTAATCCTACAAAAATGCACACCTTCATTACCATAAATATGCGAAGCTTGATAAAACATATATTGCCCCAACAATATATATTATAATGTTACACTCATGTTACAAATTTTACAATACCCAGTTTTATTCACTTTTTACCATATACTATTTACTACAATGTATACAGCCTAATTCCTCGCAAAAAAAATAAAACACCGAAAATTTTCAGTGTTTTAATTTATTCCTCTTCTTGTAGCAATGTTTCGTTGTATTTTTCTATAATTGCCTTTTCTAACATCTCTCTCATTTCGGAATTGATTGGGTGAGCAATATCCTTGAACTCGTTTTCAGGTGTACGCCTTGATGGCATCGCTGTAAACAGTTTTTCCACACCTTCGATAACCTTAATGTCATGCACTACAAATGCATTGTCAAAAGTTACAGAAGCAACCGCTTTCATCTTTCCCTCGCTCGTAACCTTTTTTACCCTGATATCTGTTATTTCCACAGATTACACCACCTTAAATATATTTTTTATATTGGTGTCTTTCCCAGGATGTGAATACTACATACGTACATTATACAAGAATCTATTCTTGATGTCAATATATTACGAAAAAAAATATCTCTTTTTTGTCTATTTTTGATAATTAATGTTGTATTATTTAACATAAAATAACTCTAGCTTTTTGTACACACAATATTTCGTTTTATTTACAAATTACTAAAAAATGTTTATATATGGAAGGTTTTGGTATATAATACTGTACTGAATCAAAGTATATTTTGAACGGAGAATGATTATGGCTTTTACGTTAAGCAATCTGGAAGAAAATTCACATATTCACTTTATTGGTATAGGCGGAATTAGCATGAGTGGTCTTGCCATTATCATGTGCGAAAACGGATACACCGTTACCGGATCAGACCGTGAAGAAACTCGTATAATAAAAAAATTAGTAGATATGGGAGCTAAGGTATTTTACGGACATAGAGAAGAAAATGTCCACGAAGCTGACGTTGTTGTTTATACTGCAGCGATAAAGGAAGATAATCCGGAAATTATGTATGCAAAAGAGAATAACATACCTTTGGTAACCCGTGCCGAATTTTTGGGTGCAATTATGAAAACATACCGGCATGCCTGCGGTATATCGGGTACCCATGGCAAAACCACAACAACATCTATGCTATCCTATGCACTTCTTCATGCAGGGATGGACCCTACTATAAGCGTTGGCGGTGAACTTGACATTATAAACGGGAATATTAAAACCGGCAAATCGGATTACTTTATAACAGAGGCATGCGAGTATACCAATAGTTTTTTAAGTTTCTTCCCTACCATTGCAGTAATAACAAACATTGACGAAGATCACTTGGACTTCTTCTCCGGTATAGAGGAAATACGCGAAAGTTTTAGAAATTTTGCAATGCTTACAAAGGATAAAGGATGTGTGGTTGCATCCGGAATGGATGAAAATGTAAAGCTGGCTCTATCCGGAACCGGACTGGATATTAAATACTACGGAATTGGTGATGACAGTGAGTATCATGCCGAAAACATAAAGTACACAAACGGATTTGCAAGTTTTCAAGTATGGCACTATCACGATCTACTATGTCAAATAACTCTGAAAGTACCCGGAGAACATAACGTTCTAAACGCTCTTGCTACCATTGCCGTTTGTCATATATGGGGTGCAGATATTACACTTGCAAAAAAGGGCATTGAAGCCTTCCATGGTGCAGGCAGAAGATTTGAGGAAAAGGGATACTTTAAGGGTGCAAAGATTATGGATGACTACGCACATCATCCTACCGAAATAAAAGCAACGCTTGGATCTGCAAAAAAAATGGAAAAGAATAGACTTTGGTGCATATTCCAGCCTCACACTTACTCCAGAACCAGAACACTTTGGAATGAATTCTGCGAAAGCTTTGACGATTGCGACGAACTGATTATCACAAAAATCTATGCAGCTCGTGAACTCCCGGACGGCGTTACTACTGCAGAAAATCTTGCAAATGATATAAAAAAACGGGGACTAAATGTACGCTATATAGACGAGCTTGAACAAATAGAAGTCCTGTTAAAAAATGAGTTAGCTGAAGGCGATTTGGTATTTACCATGGGTGCAGGAAACATCTACACAGTAGGTGAAAATATAATAGAATAGGATAAATACTTTCAGGATAAGCATAAAAAAGATTGAAAGACTATACATCATACGTTTTTCATGTTAGCAATTTAAAGCAACTTCAATCTTTTATTCTACGTTCGAAAGCTGACTTTATCACATAATACAAAAAAACACAGACAGAAGTTTCAAAATTGAAGCTATCTGTCTGTTTTGTTTAAACCTTTATTATTTCCAGTTCTTATATAGGCTATAATTACCTTACTTCATATAGAAAACTTGCTTCACCTTAAGGAAAGCTTTGCACAAAAAGCACCTTTTGATGCTTTTTTAGTTTATATCAAGAAACTCTCCCACAACAGAACTCATCTGTTCCTTTTCACAAACAACATTAAACAATCTCATCTTGTTCTTAAGGTCTGCCAATGATGTAGGAATATCCAGACCACTGATATCGGAAAGTTCATCAAGAAGAGTAAACTCATCCTTTCCTGTTACAAATTCATAGCCATTTAGTGCAATAAGTACACTCTGATTGAACTTGAACGGACTTGCTGTGGATGCAATTACCGTCTTGGTTTTGTCCCCTGTGCTCTTTGCGTACTCTGCATAAACAGACTTTGCAACAGCAGTATGAGTATCTATAACATATCCGTACTCTTCCTGACAAGCCTTTATAGCCTGCATTGTTTCATCATCGTCTGCACATCCTGCATAGAACAAGTCACTGATTTTAGCGCGGATTTCCTCAGGAACCTGATACTTACCTTCGGTATTCAAAGCCTTCATCAGTTTGGAAATCTCTTCATCATTACCATCAAACAAATCAGAAAGAAGTCTTTCCAAATTACTTGAAATAAGAATATCCATTGACGGAGAAATTGTGGTGTAAAAATCTCTGTTTTTATTATACTCGCCTGTTTTGATGAAATCTGTAAGTACGTTATTCTTATTTGATGCACAAATAAACTTATTAACAGGCAAGCCCATTTTCTTTGCATAGTATGCCGCAAGGATATTACCGAAGTTTCCGGTAGGTACTACAATGTTTATTTTATCACCGTTCTTAATTTCGTTGCCGGCAAGCATATCGGCATAAGCGGAGAAATAATAAACGATTTGCGGTACCAATCTGCCCCAGTTAATAGAGTTAGCACTGGATAGCTTATAGCCGTTTTCCGCAAGTTGAGCTTTATATTCGTCATCGGTAAATATCTTCTTTACCCCGTTTTGAGCATCGTCAAAATTACCTGCAACTGCCGCTACACCAACGTTATCACCCTCTTGGGTTACCATTTGAAGCTTTTGGATTTCGGAAACGCCGTTTTCCGGATAGAATACCACAATTCTTGTACCCCTTACGTCACGGAATCCTTCAAGAGCAGCCTTACCTGTATCTCCTGACGTGGCAACCAAAATAACAACTTCACTTTCTTCATTAGTTTTCTTCATAGAAGTGGTTAAAAGATGCGGCAAGATCTGAAGTGCCATATCTTTGAATGCACAGGTAGGACCATGCCACAGCTCCAAAATATATTCCTTATCATTAAGTTTATACACAGGAGCGATATTATCTGTTTCAAACTTTGCCTTTGTGTAGGCGCTATTGATACAATTTTCAAGCTCTTCCTTTGTAAAATCTGTAAGGAACTTGGAAAGTATCGCGTAGGCTCTTCCGCGGTAATCCATTCCGGCAAAAGATGCGATTTCCTCACTTGTAACAACAGGAAGCTCTTCCGGTACGAAAAGACCTCCTTCTACCGACAGTCCTTGCTTGATAGCCTGAGCAGAAGTGATAGATATTTTACTGTTTCTTGTACTTTTGTACTGCATAGGTATTTAATCCTTTCAAAATTTTATACATACAAAATCGGACGATGGAAAATCGTCCTCTTAAAAACTACTGATGGGATAACTCCTTTTTGGAGCTATCCCTTCAAATAATTATTTTACGTATTTCTTTATGTATTCAGGAGCTGCGTCTTTGTCCACAGATACTGAAAGTTCAAAATTGATATCAAACTTTTTGCCCAAAGCATCCAAACTATTAAGGAATGCTTCAAAGCCGTCTAAAGAATTATTAACAATCTTTAATGTGCCATCTACAAACACATTGGTAATATCAAAGTTACCACTGATAATTCCGCAAATGAAACCTAAAAATTCATCCCATGATGAGATATCAAACTCAGATGTATCTGCCATTCTTACCTTAGAAGTAATGTTATACATATTTTGAGAAGTATTGTTGCTGATAAATACTACGTTACCCTCTGCACTTTTAGCTGCACTGTTAACGTTTTCGATCAATACCTTTGTTTTTCCTGTTCCTTTTGTTCCGATTAGAAGTTCTATCATAGCGACTTCCTCCTTTATAAAAATTTATTTTGTGGCAGATTTACCATCAATCTGCGAGTCTTTTTTCAAGCTGTTCTTTTTCCGCTTCGTATCCCGGCTTACCAAGTAACGCAAACATATTCTTCTTATATGCTTCAACACCAGGTTGGTTGAAAGGATTAACTCCCAGCAAGTAACCTGATATTCCACAAGCTTTTTCGAAGAAGTACACTAGCTGACCGAAATTATATTCGTTAAGCGCCGGTACTGTTACGGTAAGATACGGTACACCACCGTCTGTGTGAGCAAGACAAACACCCTCAGATGCCTTTTGATTAACAAAACTCATAGTCTTGCCTGCAAGGAAGTTGAGTCCGTCGATGTTATCTGCATCTTTTTCTATGGTAATGTCCTTCTTTGGTTCTTCAACCAGGATAGCAGTTTCAAACAGAGTTCTCTGTCCTTCCTGTATATATTGTCCCATTGAGTGCAAATCTGTTGAAAAATCTGCCGCTGCAGGGAAAATACCTTTGTTATCTTTTCCTTCTGACTCACCGTAGAGCTGTTTCCACCATTCTGAGAAGAAATGAAGGGCAGGCTCGTAGTTTACCATCATTTCTATATTTTTGCCTTTTCTTAAAAGGGCATTGCGGCAAGCCGCATACATATAGCATTGGTTTGTCATAAGGTCAGGATTGTTATATATATCCTGAGCGTCTTTTGCGCCTTCCATAATTTTATCTATATCAATTCCTGCTACTGCAATCGGAAGTAGACCAACTGCTGTAAGAACGGAGAATCTTCCGCCAACATCATCGCTTATAACAAAGCTTTCGTAGCCTTCTTCATTGGAAAGGCTCTTAAGAGCACCTTTTGATGCATCTGTTGTTGCATAGATTCTCTTTCTTGCTTCTTCCTTACCGTACTTTTTCTCCAAAAGTTCGCGGAAAATTCTAAAAGCTATGGCAGGTTCTGTGGTTGTTCCTGATTTTGAAATAATATTTACTGAGAAATCCTTTCCATCTACTGCCTCTATCAGGTCAGCAAGGTAGGTTGAGCTTATGCTGTTACCTGCATATAGGATAACAGGGCCATTTCTCTTTTGCTTATCCACTACGTTGTAGAATGAGTGGCTAAGCATCTCTATCGCTGCTCTTGCTCCCAAATATGAGCCGCCTATGCCTATTACGATAAGAATATCGGAATCGTTTCTGATTTTCTCAGCAGCCTTTTTGATTCTGGCAAATTCCTCTTTATCGTAGTTAGTAGGAAGATCCACCCAGCCCAGAAAGTCATTTCCTGCTCCAGTTTTTTCGTGAATCATATTATGAGCAACTTTTATATATTCTTTCATACCCTCAATTTCGTGGTTTGAAACAAAAGATTCTGCTTTTTTATAACTAAATTTGATATTTTCCAATTTTGTGCCTCCAAATTCATATACTGTTATTATATCATTCTAATACATTTTACCATATAAATCAAGTTTTTTTTATAAATTTTTGTAATTACTATTTTAATTTCACAAAATTTGTGGTACAATTTAAATAAATATTTTATGAAAGGGGAATTCATTCTTTTGGAAAATCTAAAAACTCTTGCGCAAAACAAAAAAGCCAGACACAATTATTTTATTATAGAAACCATAGAATGCGGAATAGAGCTATTCGGAACCGAGGTAAAGTCTATACGTCAGGGAAAAGTGAATATTGCAGATAGCTATGCCTCGGTAGATAATGGTGAAGTTTATGTAAAAGGAATGAACATAAGCCCATACGAACAGGGGAATATATTTAACCGAGATCCTCTCAGACACAAAAAACTGCTGTTGCACAAATCAGAAATAAGAAAGCTGATAGGTCAGGTAAAGCAGGACGGATTCTCCTTGGTACCCTTAAGCGTTTACTTAAAAGGCTCAAAAGTCAAGGTTGCCCTTGGAGTATGTAAGGGTAAAAAGCTGTATGACAAGCGCGATGACCTTGCAAAAAAAGATGCTAAAAGAAATATGGATAGGGCATTTAAAGAACACAACAATAAATACTGAAATTACAGAGGCTGAGGCTAAATACTAAATTAGCCACAGCCTCATTTAACTTCAAGCGCTACTGCAGGATGAATCACTGCAGTTTTTAATTTCACAGGAAACCTATGTCCTTATGAAGTTAAAATATTGATTTTTGCCCGTGCAAGCTTTTTAACTATGCCAAAATACACGCAGGGCGTGAACAAAGTGATATGCTTCTTCTTACAGCCTTAACAGTTTAGCTTTGCCGTAACCTCAAGGGCAGCGGTGGCGAAGAATTATTGTTCTTTTAATCTCTCATTGTCTTATCTTTAAACAAAATACCAATTGCCCACAGACCGGCTATACCGACTACGGCAAATATAACCCTTGCCAAAACCGATTGCTGTCCGCCAAAAAGTGCACCTACTATATCGAAATTGAAGAGACCTATACTTCCCCAATTTATTGCACCGATTATAACAAGAGTAAGTGCGATATTATCAATAGTATTCATAAAATTCTTCCTTTCTTTTTTTGCATTTTATATCATTATTATATCCCAATTTCCATAATATATAACTAATATTATAATTAAGGAGTGTATAATGAAAAAAATGTATTTATTAACAGTAATTACAATTATACTTATAACAGTTTTGTTTTTATTCTTTTACCGCGACGAAGGCACCGTCTGCGTAAACTACCTGAATAATATGGGGTATAAAACGGAAAAAGAGCCAGCTATGACCGAGGAATATTTGATACCAAAAAACTTTGACTCTGCCCTGTATGATTATAACCTGATGCAGATATCCGCAGGATTTGATCTTTCCAAATACAAAGGAAAAAGGGCCGTACGGTACACATACAAAATCACAAATCTTCCTGATATTGAGCTTTACGCCAACTTAACTCTGGCAAAGGGACACATAATTGCGGCAGACCTTATAAACCCAAAATTGGATGGATTTCTCCTACCCATGATTCACAGAAGCGACTTTATAAAAAACCATATTCCGGCAAATACCGATGCCGTAACACCATAGACTATCACCGGTCCGGCAATAGAGAATATCTTAGTTCCTACTCCCATAACCATACCTTCTGTTTTTGCCTCAATTGCCGGAGATGACACAGAATTTGCAAATCCGGTTATGGGCACTATCGTACCTGCTCCTGCGTACTTGGCTATCTTCGGATAAATGTTAAGTCCGGTAAGCACTACACCCGCAAGCACCAAGGTGACAGAAGTTGCACTGCCTGCCAATTCTTCTGAAAGTCCCATGCCTTTATAACAGTTACTTATAATCTGCCCTATCACGCATATTGTCCCGCCGATTAAAAATGCAAAGGTGCAGTTCTTCCCTATTTTTGACGCAGGCATTTTTTTGTCCGCCAAAGTCTGATACTCTGTTTTGTCCAAAAAACATCATCTCCTTTTTTAATTCATTCTAAGTATCTCCTTTTTCAGACGTTTTATTATTCTTTTTTCCAATCTGGAAATGTAAGACTGAGATATACCCATAAGATCTGCCACTTCTTTCTGTGTTTTCTCCTTGTATCCTCCAAGTCCAAATCTCATTTCCATAATATTTCGTTCTCTTTGCGGAAGCTTAGTCATAGCTATTGTTAAAAGTTTGATATCCACCTCTCTTTCTATATTGTGATAGGTTACATCGTCATCGGTACCAAGCACATCCGATAAAAGAAGCTCATTTCCGTCCCAATCCACATTAAGAGGCTCATCAATGGAAATTTCTACCTTCATATTTTGATTTTTTCTTAAATACATAAGAATTTCATTTTCGATACATCTTGATGCATATGTGGCAAGCTTTATATTCTTATCCGGCTTAAAAGTATTAATGGCCTTTATAAGACCAATAGTGCCTATGGATATCAAATCCTCTACGTTCACACCTGTGTTTTCAAATTTTCTTGCTATGTACACCACCAGACGTAAATTATGCTCTATTAAAGTCTGCCTTGCGTTTTCATCCTCGCATATATGCTCAATCAGTACTTCCTCATCTCTTTTGGAAAGAGGTGCAGGCAAAACCTCCTGACCGCCTATGTAGAGTATTTCACTACTGTCTTTATATAATTCATAAAGCTTTTCCTTTATTTCTGTTATCAAACTCAGCATTTTTTCTCTCCTTTAATGCAAATCACACATAACGCTGTTTAAAATCAATCTCTCCGAGAATTT
>SVKH01000028.1 GCA_015068545.1 Oscillospiraceae bacterium | reverse complement strand
AATACTCCTTGGACGGGTGGAAACACCTATGGCTTTAACTTGGGGAAATGCGATATCCATAGAGTTGAATAGCTGTGGTAGGGTTTTAAGATGCACAAAAACTCCGTCCGATTGCCGTATTCCGCGAGTACCTTCTTTCACGTCAATTATCCGTCTTACATTAAGCTCCTTGTCGCCGCAAGTGGCTATGGATGTAGTGTAATTTGACGTATCTATACCGAGGTAAAGACTCATTTTACCACACCTGCCAAAACTCCGTTTACAAATGCGGATGAGTCAGGTTCATCATATTTTTTACTAAGCTCCACGGCTTCGTTTATAGCAACGGGAGTTGGTACATCTTCTGCATATTTTATCTCGTACACTGCAAGCAAGAGAATGCTTTTCGCTACTTTGGAAATACGGTCCAGTCGCCAACCGTCTGCCAGATTGTTACTAATGATTTCTAGTAATTCATCTTCCTTTTCTAAAATACCCAAAACAGTGCTTTTGATGTAGGGCATAGAGGTAACGCTTGCCGGCAATTCTGCAGCCAGATTTTCAAAAAGAAAGTCCACGTCATCCTTATGCTGATTCAGGCTGAAAATAATCTTAAAAGCCTCACATCTTGCTTCACTTCGGGAAAGTTTTTTCTTCATAAGTCATTCTCCTGATAATCAAATGATATTGTAGTACTTTATAAGGGGTAAGCACCTATTTGCGGATACAAAACCCCAATCTACTTTATTATACTATTTCTTTGTTAAAAAATCAAGGAAAATACATAAAATATTGACTGATTTAAAAAAATATGTTAGAATTAATAGAAGATAAAATGGGGAGGTAGTGTATGATTTACATTCTGCTTACAGACGGATTTGAAGATATTGAAGCATTGGAAGTTTTGGATATCCTAAGGAGAGCCGGACTAGATGCAAAAACAGTGGGAGTTTTTGGTAAAACAGCAAAATCTTCTCATGGAGTAGAAATCTTTGCGGATATAGAAATAAATCAGGTGAAAAAGGAATCCATGAGTATGCTGATTTTGCCGGGAGGCCCTGGGCATACTTTATACGAAAAGTCGGAACAGGCTATGGAGCTTATAAGATACGCTAAGGAGAATGAGATTAAAATTTCTGCTATATGCGCTGCACCTGCTGTCATCGGCAGACTGGGATACCTCAAAGGAAAAAGATTTACCTGTTATCCGGGATTTGAATGTGAATGCGAAGGCGGAATTTTCACCGATGAAAAGGCAGTAAAAGACGGTACTTTCATAACAGGAAAAGGTCCGGGAGCCGCGTCCGAGTTTGCGTTCATGATTGTGGAAGATATGCTTTCTCGCGAGATTTCTGAAAAAGTTAAAAAGGATATGCAATATTAAAGTTATATAAATTTGGAGGAAGAAATGAGTATTACTGTTACAGAAAATCAATTTCATTTAAGAACTAACAGCACAAGTTATGTTATCCATATCTTTAGGGATAAATATCCTGTTCATTTATACTGGGGAAGCCGTCTTGAGGATGACGGTGACCTTTCCTATATTTTGGACACAATGGTAGCAGACCGTGCGGCAGGTATACATAATAACTACGATGATATTAAAAAATTATTTCTATCTGACGTCCCTATGGAATTTTCATGTATGTCAGAAGGACTTTACCGTACACCTACATACCATGCAAAATACGCAGACGGTAGCACGGTAAGTGATTTTGTGTACAATGGCTACTATATAGAAAAGGGTAAAAAATCACTCTCCGGTCTTCCGGCAGTATATGTGGAAGATGATAGCGAGGCAGAAACACTGTATATTACCCTTTTAGATAAAAAAAGCGGAGTAAAGGCAATACTGTCTTATACCGTTATGCCGGAATATGACGTGATTACCCGATCTATCCGTTACGAAAACTGCGGAGCTGATGATGTTACACTTCTTTGTGCAAAATCATGCACAGTGGATTTTTATGCGCCGGATTATGAACTTTTGCACATGCACGGAGATTGGCTTCGTGAGGCTACTGTGGAGAAAACAAAGCTTGATCATGTTAAGGTTAGTGTGGAATCAAACCGTGGCCTTTCCAGTGCTCAACAACATCCGTTCTGTGTACTAATGGAAAAGGGTGCAAATGAAGAAATGGGAAATGTATACGGATTCTCTTTGGTATACAGTGGTTCCTTCCAGATAGAGGCAGAGCCAACATCAACAGGACTTGTGCGTATGAATGCAGGTATTTCTTCCTTTGATTTCGGTTGGGAATTAAGCCCAGGGGAAAGCTTCCAGGCTCCTGAGGTTGTTTTGGTACACTCAGACAGTGGTCTTGGCAAAATGAGCAGAACATACCACAACCTGTACAGAAAGCGTCTATGCAGAGGCAAGTACCGTGATCAGGAAAGACCGATGCTGATTAACCATTGGGATGCAACGGGTACAGTTTATACAGCAGAAAGATTGGCGGAAATAGCAAAAGCCGGTGCAGAAATCGGGATTGAAATGTTTGTAATGGATGATGGTTGGTTTGGCGATACAGGTGACGAAATTCGCCAACTGGGAGATTGGTTCCCGGATAAGCGCAAATTCCCGAATGGAATAAGCTCAATGGTAGAGAGTATAAATGCAGACGGAATGCGTTTTGGTATATGGTTCGAGCCAGAGGTGGTGTCGGTTGATTCTCATCTTTACAAGGAGCATCCTGACTGGGTGATGACAGCGCCGGGACATGATGCAACTCCTATGTACGGTCAGGTTATTCTTGATTTTGCAAATCCGGATGTTAGGGAATACATCATAAAGTCAATCTCAGATATTTTAGATAGTGCGAATGTTTCCTATGTTAAGTGGGACTATAACCGTCCTATAATAGAAACAGCGAATCAGGAACATAAGCACAGAGCTATCCTTGGATTGTACGAGGTGTTAGAAACTCTTAATTCAAAGTATCCTGATGTTCTGTTTGAAGGTTGCTCCTCTGGAGGCGGCAGATTCGATCCGGGTATGCTGTACTATATGCCACAAACATGGTCAAGTGACAACCAGAGAGCAAATGTAAGAATAGGCATCCAGTATGGTACATCGCTTGCATATCCTGCTATTACTATGGGAGCTCATGCTGGACAGATTCCATTAGGGCTAGCTTCGTATAATAATCCTTTGGAAACTTCTGCTCATGTTGCAATGTGCGGTAATTTTGGCTATGAAATGGACCTTGCAAAACTGTCAGAAGCAGAAATGGAGCAGGTAAAAGATCAGATTAAGCTATATAAGAGTATAAGAAAAACTGTGCAGTTTGGTGATATGTACAGGTTTGGAAATCCTTTTGAGGAAAACCGTACAGGGGTTTGCTACTGTGACGATGATGAAATGGTACTATTTACATTCCAAAGCCGTCCGCAAATGAACGGAGAAGAATGGAGAATAAAACTATCTTGTGCTGAAATAGGTGCAAAATATGAATGCGATGGTGTTGTATATACTGGGGAAAGCCTCAAAAAGCTTGGTATAAGGATTTCACTTGAGCATTATGACTATCAGACACGATGCATGGTATTTAAAAAGGTAAAATGAAACGGAGATGAAGTAAATGTTAATAGATACCCATGTTCATTCTGCGGGAATTAGCCCGTGTTCAAGAAGAAATCCAAACCAGTTGATTGCAGAGTATATTGCAGACAAAACAGATGGTTTTGTGCTTGCTAATCATTGTCTGGAAGAGTTTACTAAGGGAATTGGTTATCGTGCATGGTGCGAAAAATACGTTGAAGAGTATAATATTACTAAAAAACTGGGAGATAAATATGGTATAAAGGTTTTCTTTGGTATAGAGGTAACACCAAATTACCAGAATCTAATTCATTTTCTGATTTACGGTATTACTCCTGAGGAACTATTGCAGTCACCTGAGCTATACAAAATGTCTCAGGAAGAGCTATACCGGTACTGTGAAGAAAACGGCTTTTTACTGTATCAGGCACATCCATACCGTAACGGAATGGTCCCACAAGATCCGCGCTATTTACATGGTGTAGAAATAAATTGCCATCCCGGATATACTGCAAATATGAAAGAGGAAGTAAGTGCATTTGCAACGGAAAATAACCTCAGACTGATTTGTGGCTCCGACTTCCATGGTGATCACTATAAACCAAAATGCGGAAACTATATTCCTGATAGCATATCAAATGAAAAGGAGTTTGCAGAGTATCTAAAAAACAACCAACCTGAAATGGAAATTATGGATGTTATTAACGTTACACTCTGATTTCTTAATAATTAAATAACCAAAAAGGAGCTGCACTTTCCGTTGCAACTCCTTTTAACTTTTAGTTCGTTTGTAGATAGTAATTCTTATCTATGCTCGCTTGAGGTAGACAAGAGAATTTTTACCATACTATTATTTTTTTATTTTTAAAGCTATGTGCTTTGGAATACCGTCCTTTGTGGTAATAATAGGCTCACCCATAATAAGTGGCTTGCAGTATTTGATAAACTCTTCGGTTACATCCTTTCCACAAGGAGAAATAAATTTGTCAGGTACTGTTTTTTCCAGATTAGCAACATCACAAACTTCATTTTCTATTATCTTTGTGCTATAGTATTTTGTGTTTGATCTTTCAAATCCCATAACTATGCCGGATTTTCCTTCGGATGCCGAGATAGCTCCTGCTTTTCCTATTTTCACCGACTCGTTAAGGTCGCATAGTGATGCAAAGTGAGAACCGCATCTTTGCAGTACGTTCAGCTCTATGGATCTTGTTTTTCTTCCAAAATGCTCCTTTAGTATATTTTCTACGACTCTGGCGGAACCGGAAAGCTGTGCATGACCAAATTCATCATGACCTGCCAAGCATTCCATATTGCTGAAATAGTTACCGTCAGGAGTTTTTATTCCCTCAGATACAGCGATAACCATATTCCTTGCAGGACAGTTTTCCACATCGCTTATCAGCTTTTCGGCAGATAAAGGTCTCTCCGGAAGATATATAAGGTGTGGAGCAGACGAGGTCTTGCTTCTGGCAAGAACTGATGCGGCAGTAAGCCAACCTGCGTTTCTTCCCATTATTTCAACTATTGTGATAGATTTATCGGCATACACGGCGCAGTCTCTGGCAATTTCACTTACAGTTGTTGCAACGAATTTTGCAGCAGAGCCGAATCCCGGTGTGTGGTCTGTACCCATAAGGTCGTTGTCGATTGTTTTCGGTACACCAACTACGCATACGTTTTTGTTATGCTCTTTTGCGTAAGCAGAGAGCTTCGTAACTGTATCCATGGAGTCATTTCCACCAATGTATATGAACATCGTAATATTTCTTTTTTCAAAATTGGCAAAAATATTTTCGTAAATCTCCGGATTTGATTCTACAGGCGGAAGCTTGTATCTGCAAGAACCAAGGTATGCAGAAGGAGTGTTTTTCAGAAGCTGCATATTATCCAAATTGGAAAATGTGACATTAAGGTCGGTAAAGTTATCGTTTATCACGCCTAAAATACCGTTAATTCCACCGTAAATCTTTCTCCCTTTTAGGAAAGCTCCTTCGATTACACCGCATAGAGTTGCATTTATTGCTGCAGTTGGTCCGCCGGATTGGGCAACTGCAAAATTACCGTAAGACATTTTTCTACCTCGTTTTTCGTAATTATACAATAATTATATACAACATTCCAAAAAAAGTCAATAATATACTGTCTTTCAGGGTGGAATAAATGTAACAAGGTTAATTTTAAAATAACAGTGTAAAAGTGATTGACAAAAACGCATAGTAAAGGATATAATAAAATTTAACAGTGAAAATAGAGTCGGAGGTGTACCCAGATGATAGTAAAAAGAATAGAACTTGACGATAGTGCATATATGGATGCGTATATAGCCGATGTGATAGATACTTATGAAAGAAAAGCAATCCTTGTAATTCCGGGAGGCGGATATGTAGAAGTTTGCTCCGGCAGAGAAGGTGAGCCTATCGCTCATGCTTTTGTGGCAAAGGGATTTAATGCTTTTGTTCTTCACTATTCCGTAGACAGAACTAGAAAGTTTCCTGCTCAGCTTATAGAGGCATCTCTAGCGATTAAGAATATTCGTGACAATTGTGATGAATATGGTATAAATAAAGAAGAAGTATATGCAGTCGGATTCTCTGCAGGTGGTCACCTTTGCGGAAGTTTGGGCATTTTGTGGAATAATAAAGAAGTATATGAAAAGATAGATATGCCCGTTGGATATAATAAACCAAAGGGAATAATTCTCATGTATCCTGTTGTAACTTGCGATGAAAGATATGGACATATGGGTAGTTTTTATAATATGTTCTGTGATGATAATGTGTCGGAAGAAGAAATGAAAACTGCAAGCCTAGAGCTTCATGTGAATGAGAGTTCGTCTCCGGCATTCATCTTCCATGCAGCAGATGATCCATGTGTGCCTGTGGAAAATGCCTTGATGCTTGCAGGTGCATATAGCAGAAGCAAGGTTCCTTTTGAGCTTCATATCTATCCGGAGGGTGCTCATGGCTTTGCTCTGGGAAATGATATTACCATGGTGTATAGTCCTGATTTGGGACGAAGAGGCTTGTCAAGCTGGGTAGATAGTGCTGTGAGCTGGATGGAAAGCTTGTAATACTTGATTTAGACTATTTTAGGAAAGGTGGGATTTTATGGACTTACACATTAGCCCAGGTGCAGAACATATTTTAAAAACCTTGGAAAATGCCGGCTTTGAGGCCTACATAGTAGGCGGAGCTGTGCGTGACTGTATTATGGGTAAAATTCCTACCGACTATGATATTACAACTAACGCACTTCCAAAACAGGTAAAAGCTCTGTTTCATAGGACTATTGATACCGGTATTAAGCATGGGACAGTAACCGTTATAGAAAACAAAATCGGCTACGAAATCACCACATACCGCAGAGAAAATAGGTATGAGGACAATCGTCATCCGGATAATGTAGAGTTTGTTCGTGATATTGAAACCGATCTAAAACGCAGGGACTTTACCATGAATGCCATAGCCTACAATCCAAGGAAGGGTATTGTGGATATTTTTGGCGGTATAGATGATATAAAAAATGGAATTATCAGATGTGTGGGGAATCCTGCTACGCGATTTAAGGAAGATGCTCTCAGGATGATAAGGGCTGTACGATTTTCTGCTTGTCTTAATTTTAAAATCGATGAGGAAACGGAAAAAGGGATAAGAAAATGCTCTGTTCTTGTAAAGAATGTCAGTCCGGAAAGAGTGCTTAGCGAACTTAATAAAATTCTGCTTTGTGACTATCCGTCCAGAATAAAGATTCTGTATGAAACAGGACTTATGCGTTATATTATACCAAACCTTTGCACTTGTTTTGAAACAGTGCAGAATAATAAGTACCACATATATAATGTAGGTGATCATATAATGAAGGCGGTGGAAAATACTCCAAACGATCTTATTATAAGATGGTCTGCACTACTACATGATGTGGGGAAACCTGCCTGTGCCTATAAGGATCAAAATGGAATATACCATTTTTATGGTCATCACAGAGAAAGCGTAAGAATGGCAGAAGATATTCTGCATAAGCTCAGAATGGATAATAGCTCCATAGAGAGTATTCTGACCTTGATAGAGAATCACGATGTCAGGATAGACTCAAATCCTGCATCGGTAAAGAAAATACTTGCAAGGACAGGAGAGGAGCTTTTCCTAAAGCTGCTTCTTTTGCAGGAGGCGGATAACAGGGCGAAGAATCCTAAGTATCTGGAAGATAAGCTGTTGAAATTACAATCAACATACAGCCAGTACATCAGGATAATAGCAGAATGTCAGCCTTATATGATATCCCATTTGCAGATAAACGGCAGAGACCTTATCAAAATGGGATACAAAACAGGAAGAGAAATTGGAGATATTTTAAAATTGCTTCTTGATGAAGTAGTTATAGATCCATCCCTTAACACAAGAGAATATCTGGTAAAAAGGGTAAAATCCCTTCGCAAAAAAAGAGGTTAGGACTGAAGTGTTCTAAGCTCTTTTTTTGAAATTGTTCCGAGCATGCAGCAGGTAATAAGGTACACAGACATTGAAATTAATGCTGATATTAGCAGGCATAAAAAGGGGGTATAATCTTTTGTCATACAGTGCATCATTTGGCAGATGATGCTCATGGAAAAAAGAGAAGCAAGTGCCTTTGCGGTAAAAGAAGACTGGGGAAACTGAATCTTCAGAGTCCTTTTTACAGCCACGGCGTTTAGTACAAGTAGCACAGTATTTGCTATAAATGAACTGATAACTACGCCAAGTATATTGTATTTTGGAATACTTATTAGGACAAAGGAAAATACTGTTTTTATGACAGAAGCAACAATGTCATTAAAAAATGCGCGGGATATATTGCCTGATGCATACAAAACCGCAGAAAGCAGATTGGATATCACTATTATAGGTAAAAGCGGAGCCATAGCCTTCAGCATAACAGAGGATGCAGTATTTTTAAATAGAATGTATAAAATTTCATCAGAAAACTGATAAAACAAAACAGAGCAGGGAAGCGACAAAAGCATCATCAGTTTTATAACAGATGAAACCACTTGACTTAGCTTTTCGTAGTTATTAAGGGCAGTGCATTTTGTGACAACAGGCAGAATAGTCACACCAAAAGAAGCCAATACCCCTATGGGAAGATTGAAAACGGTAGCGGCATAGCCGGAGAACGCGCCATACAGCCATCTTGCACCTTCAGGGGACATTTTCAACGTTTTATGAAGACTAGAGAATAAATCTGTGAATTGACCGTAATATGCGATAAAGTTATTTGCAGATGTTGTAGAAAACACAATTCCGGTGAGTTTGTTACGGATTATTGAAGTTTCCAAAAGCGAAAAACAGCCGGTAGCTACCGAAGTCAATGTCATGGGAAAAGCCACCGAAAGTATAGCCTTTGATATATTGGCAACGGTGTCGCCTTTTTTGCAGGACTTTAATTCTCTCGAGTATGGAATAAATAGTGCCCACAATATAGCGGTGGCAATAAGCTCGCCAATAGTTATAGCCAGTATTGCTCCGGATGTGGCATAGGTGATGGAAAAAGCAGACAGCCATACAGCAAAAAAATAACCTAGGACAAGCTTGATAAATGCTTCACTTACCTGGGAAATGGCGGTTGGGATTGTGTTAGAATATGCTTCGAACATACTTTTGTACACACAGCCTACCGCTACAAAAAGTATAGAGGGTGAAATGGCGCATATAGGAATTACAGCCTTTATATCCTTCATGGAAAGAGCAAAGAATCTTGCGCCAAAGAATAGCACACCCCAGCCAATAAATCCTAAAATTGTCATATATACCAGTGAAATCTTAGCGGCTTTTTTGATATTACCGTAGTTACCAAGGGCAAGTTGGGAAGAAGCGTATTTTGAAAGTGCAAAAGGTATGCCGGAGGAAACAAAAAGGAGTACAGTTATGTACACGTTAAAGGTTGTGTGGTAGATTGCCATGCCTTCTTCTCCTAAAATGTATGTAAGAGGAATCTTCAAAATTGCACCCAGTATTTTCGAAACAAAGTTGGCAAATACCAGAATCATAGTACCTGCTAAGAGTGATTTTTTATGCATTTTTTATATTTTCTTCCTTTCATTTTTTATCATTTTTTTGTACCAAATCGACATGATTTACAAATAATCTTTAAAAAAATTGTCAAAATTGCCAAATTTGTGCAAGTAAATTCAATAAATATGCTAATTTTTCACAATATCCTATTGACAATGGCAAATATTTATAATAGAATGTTTATTCGTAAGGGGGAATTTTAATTCCCAAAATATTTTAGGAGGATTTTAATTATGAAAAAAACAGAATTAGTTGCAGCTATTGCGGAAAAGGCTGCATTGTCAAAGAAGGATGCAGACAAGGCTCTTGCTGCAGTTATCGACACAATCACAGAAGCATTGGCTGACGGTGACAAAATCCAATTGGTAGGTTTTGGTACATTCGAAGTTAGAGAAAGAGGCGCTAGAACAGGTAAGAACCCTCGTACAGGCGAAGCTATTAAGATTGCTGCATCTAAGGTTCCTGCATTCAAGGCTGGAAGAGCACTAAAGGATTCTGTAAATAAATAATTTAACTTAAGATGAAGGAGCTGTAGCGGAATGTTTTTGCTACAGCTCCACTATATTTAGGGTGGAAGAAAAATAGTGCAGAATGGACAAAACGAGCAAAAGAAAGGCTATGCCTTACTTTTGGTTACCCGAAGGCGTACAAGGGTACGTCGAGAGGTGAGTTTTGTTCATAGCACAAAGCCTTAATCGAGATTGAATTCGATGTATAACGAAATTTTACATTCAGTTCTCTATTATTCAAGAAGTTTTTATCTATTAAAATCGCTTGAATTAAGTATTATTATGCTTTGTGCGGTCTGTGAATTTTGCTACATCCTCTTCTTTCTTGGAGGATAAATGAGACTGGATAAGTATTTAAAGGTATCAAGGCTGATAAAACGCAGAACTGTCGCCAATGAGGCATGCGACGTAGGTAGGATAGAAGTGAATGGCAGAGTAGTTAAGGCATCCTACGATGTTAAAATAGGTGATGTTATAGAAATACGCATGGGAGAACGTACAGTAAAGGTGGAGGTTCTGCAGATTGCAGATCATGTGCTTAAAAATGATGCGTCCTTGATGTATAAAGTTCTGTAATAAAATTAAAAACACTCTCATACTATGCTAAAAAGGAGAGTGTTTTTTGTATGGAAAATGAAACAGGTAAGGATCAGGTACTGACTGTTATTAACAGAGAGATTTTTAAAGGTGGCTTAGTAGAGGATATATTGTCATTCACTGACGAGGAAATAGTCTTAAAAACCAAGCTTGGAGGATTGCGAGTTTGCGGTAAAGGTTTAAAATTGTCCGATTTTTCTGTTGAGAACGGGACAATAGAGCTTATGGGCAAGGTAAATTCTGCTGTGTTTTCAGAGATTAAAGAAAAGAGAAGTTTTTTTAAAGGCTTGTTCAGATAGTATGATAGTTTGTGAGCTTGCCTGTTTTTATGAATTTATAGTAGCTTTGATCTTGTCATTAGTTATTGGCTCTATCTATGATATAGTACGATGCATACCTGCCCAAAAACGTATTTTGACCGACTGTATATATGTGATAGTGTGTCTTGGTGTTATGACTTTTACCTGGATTTTTCTTCTTTTTGGAAGTCTCAGGTGGTACGTGGTTTTAACTGTAATATTTGGCGTAATACTGTATTTTTTGACCATAAGTAGATATGTTTTTGTATTCGTGTCATTTATTACTAAAAAAATCTGTAAAATTTTTTCATTTTTTTTAAAATTTCTCTTGACACCTATCAAGTTTTTATGTAAAATATCATTATGTATGGATAAAAGAGGCAGAATGCCGAAATGTAAACGAGGAAGAGCGCATGATAAAGACAAGATTAAAATTTAATATGATGACCTGTCTTATAATAGTGACTGCTTTGATATGTGTAACTATGGTTGCAAAAGGTATTATGTTGCAGCCGATAGTTTCTGCCAATCAAGAAAAGGAAGTACAGCTCGATTTTGATATTAGCTGTGAGAATCAACGCATAGAAGAGATAAACCTTATGACAGAAAAAGCTGGTACTGACGAATATATCGAAAAAATAGCAAGAGAAAAATTAGGCATGATCAGGTCTGACGAGATTGTGTTCGTAGATATATCCGGTCAGTAAAAGTCATAGGAGGAATTATTTGATGTCGTTGGAAGTAGGCAGCATTATAAAAGGAAAAGTTACCAGTGTAATGCCCTTTGGTGCTTTTGTGTCCCTTGAAGGGAATAAGTCGGGGATGATTCATATTTCCGAAATTACAAACGAATACATCAATGACATTAATGACTACATAAAAAACGGAGATATTGTAAAAGTAAGGATAATAGGCATAGACAAAGCCGGTAAAATCAGCTTGTCTATCAAAAAGGCATTAGAAAAGAAAAAAGAACCAGAACTCCCAGTATCTGAAAAGGTACGTCCGGCTGACATAGACTGGTGGACAAAGAATGATGAAAACTTATCTTTTGAGGATAAACTTTCAAGGTTTAAAAAGGATTCAGATGAGAGGATGCTCGCTTTAAAACGTTCAAAGGAATCAAAGCGTTCCGGTGGGTATCACAGAGGCGGAAATTCATATTGATTTATAAGGGGGTATTACCCCCTTTTTGCTTATTATGCAGGAATTTACATCGAACTGGATTATGTCAAGTTAGTGCTTCTGTTTTAGAAGCTTTTATGTAAAAGTATTTGGAAAGGACGAAAAGTATGAGTAAAAAGCTTAATTTAACATTGCTGACAGATTTTTATGAATTTACTATGACCAACGGCTTTTTTGCTGAGGGAATGGGTGAGAAAATCGCATATTTTGATATGTTTTTCAGAAGTCTGCCGGATGGCGGTGGTTTTGCTATAATGGCAGGAGTGCAGCAAGTTATTGAATATCTTAAGGAAATGGAATTTACCGATGAGGATATTGAGTATCTGCGCAGCAAAAACCTGTTCTGTGATGAATACTTGGAATATCTGCGTAATTTTAAGTTCTCATGTGATGTTTGGGCTATACCTGAGGGAACTCCTATTTTTCCGGGAGAGCCTATTTTGACTGTAAGAGGTCCTGTGGTTCAGGCTCAGTTTATTGAAACGATGATTTTGCTTACTATAAATCATCAAAGCCTAATTGCCACCAAGGCAAACCGTATAGTGCGTGCTGCAGAAGGCAGAGCTGTGATGGAGTTTGGTTCTCGCAGAGCTCAGGGAGCAGATGCAGCTATAATGGGAGCCAGAGCTGCTTATATTGGTGGATGCGCAGGTACAGCTTGTGCTATTGCTGATCGCGAATATGGTGTACCTGCTCTTGGCACTATGGCGCATAGTTGGGTGCAGCTATTTGATAGCGAATACGAGGCGTTTGAGGCATATTGCCGTCAGTATCCTGATAACTGTACTTTGTTAATTGACACATACAATGTTTTAAAATCTGGTTTGCCTAATGCAATCAAGGCATTTGATAATGTGCTAAAGCCTCTTGGTGCAAGGCCAAAAGGTGTTAGAATAGATTCGGGAGATATAACATATCTATCTAAAAAATGCAGAGAGATTCTTGACCAGGCAGGATATCCTGACTGCGGAATTTGTGCGTCTAATTCTCTTGATGAGTACATCATAAGAGATACCCTTATGCAAGGCGCCGAGATTTCTACTTTTGGTGTGGGTGAAAGACTTATAACCTCAAAATCATCTCCTGTGTTTGGCGGAGTCTACAAGCTTGTGGGAGTAGAGGACGAAAAAGGAGAAATAATTCCAAAAATTAAAGTTTCTGAAAATGTGGCAAAAATTACCACTCCCGGATTTAAACAGGTATATCGCCTTTACTCAATAGAAACAGGTGCGGCTATTGCTGACGTTGTAACACTCCATGACGAGGTTATAGACAATCAGAAACCATACGAAATCTTTGATCCTGAGCATACATGGAAGAAAAAGACAGTTTCCAATTTCTACGTTCGTCCGCTTCTTAAGCAGATTTTCAAAAACGGCGAATGTGTGTATGAAAATCCTGATCTTGATGTACTGAAGGAATACTGTAAATTGGAAATAGAAAAGCTATGGGACGAAGTTAAAAGATTTGAAAATCCACACGAGTATTATGTTGACCTTTCAAAGAACTTGTGGGATTTGAAATATAAGCTTTTGGAGAAGATTCAGTAATGGAAACTAGAATACTGAGAGAAATTAACGAGGAAAATATCGCATATGCAGGAGAAGTCATCAAAAATGGCGGTTTGGTTGCGTTTCCCACCGAGACTGTATATGGATTGGGAGCTAATGCCTATGATGATACGGCGGTTAAAAACATTTATAAGGCAAAGGGAAGACCTTCGGATAATCCTTTGATTGTTCATGTTGCAGATGTTTCCGACGTGGAAAAGGTGGCAAGAGAAGTGCCTGAATGGGCAAAAAAGCTATTGGACGCATATGCGCCCGGTCCTCTTACACTTATATTAAAAAAGCAACCTACCATCAGTCATACGGTAACTGCCGGTCTTGATACTGTGGGAGTTAGGATACCTTCTGATGAAACAGCAAGAGCTTTTTTAAAGGCAGCAAAAGTGCCTGTTGCGGCACCTAGCGCGAACCTGTCGGGAAAGCCTAGCCCTACCAGATATGAGCATGTTATAGATGATATGAATGGAAGAATAGATGCCATTATCTGTGGCGGAGAATCTAAAGTGGGGGTGGAATCTACTATTATTGATCTTTCGGGAGAAGAACCTGTTATTTTAAGACCGGGTGGA
>SVKH01000027.1 GCA_015068545.1 Oscillospiraceae bacterium | reverse complement strand
AGGTGTTGATGACATATATATCGGCATAATCCTCATATGCTGAAATCTGATATCCTTTTTCTTTAAAAAGCTCGGTCATAGCTTCGGTTTCATACTGATTTACTTTGCAACCTAAGGTATAAAATGCAACCTTCATTCTGTCTCCTTTGTTTATATGAGATATTTGTTGTTAGTACTAGTTGTTAGTATTATATAAAATTTGAACAAAAACTTCAAGTACCTATTGACTTAATTAGAAAAAAGTTGTAAAATAATCCTGTCAAATATGTTAAATTATGGAGGTAAGGATATGAAAACATTTAATATGACATTAGCATCCATCAATGACGTTAAGGATTTTGTAAACCTTGTATCAAGGTATGATTTTGATGTAGATCTTACTTCGGGCAGATACGTTGTAGATGCAAAATCTATCATGGGTATATTCAGCTTAAATCTTTCAAAACCTATTAAAATTGAAATTCATAGCGATGATTGTGACGAATTTGTAAGTCAAATTCAAAGATTTATTGTAGAATAATATAGTGACTATCACTAAGCGAGCTTTTACCAAGGCTCGCTTGTTTTTTTGCCGGTCTTTTGCTGTCATAATCTTTTTTGCTTGTGCTTTTATTGTAGTTTTTTTGTGCATAAATTAGTTGATAATATATCAAAATAAGAAAAAAAGTAATACGGAGAAGAATTATGAGAGCAGGCAGAAGTACAGTTATATTTGAAAAACCACCGGCGATAGTTGCATCATCCTCCACTGTTGGGAAAAAGGAGGGAGAAGGTCCGTTACGGGAGGATTTTGACTATGTTCTGTCGGACGATACCTATGGCGAAGAATCATGGGAAAAGGCAGAGAGCAAGCTTCAGAAGGAAACGGTAAAACGGCTTTTGGAAAAAACAGGCATGGTGGATAGGGAAGTAAACTATATCCTTGCAGGAGATTTGCTGAATCAGTGTGCAGGTGCCAACTATGCTATGAGAAACTTTGATGTACCATTTTTGGGACTTTACGGTGCTTGTTCTACTATGGCGGAAAGTATGATGATAGGGGCTATGCTGATTGGAGGTGGAGTGGCGGAAAATGCAATTTGTGTAACCTCAAGCCATTTTTGCTCTGCCGAAAAGCAATACCGCTATCCTTTGGAATATGGCGGCCAACGTTCGCCTACTACTCAATGGACTGTTACGGGATCAGGTGCAGTATTGCTGACTAATGGAAAGGGAATAGCCCGAATCAGAAGCGTCACAACGGGCAAGGTAATAGATATGGGTACGAATGATGCAAATAACATGGGCGCGGCTATGGCTCCTGCGGCTTGTGACACCCTTTTATCTATTTTTGAGGAAACAAAAACCGGTCCAAAGGATTACGACCTTATACTAACCGGAGATCTGGGAGTGATAGGGTCAGATATTTTGCGTGATCTGATGAATAGGAAGGGTTATGATATTTACGAAAATCATAATGATTGCGGTATGCTTATATTTGATATAAAACAACAGGACGTACACTCAGGAGGCAGCGGTTGCGGATGCTGTGGCAGTGTATTTGCAGGACACATCATAAAGCTCATTACAGAAAAGAAAATAAACAAAATGATTCTGATAGCCACCGGAGCGTTGATGAATCCATTAGCGATTTTTCAAGGAGAAACAATACCCGCGATAGCTCATGGACTAGTAATAGAAAGGGAAGACTGATGGAATATATAAAAGCATTTGTTGTTGGTGGATTGATATGCGTCGCCGGTCAGATTTTGATAGATAAAACAAGAATAACCCCTGCAAGAATTTTGGTTTGTTATGTTGTTCTAGGAGTATTCTTGCATCTACTGGGAGTGTACAAACCTTTGGTTGATTTTGCCGGTGCAGGAGCAACGGTTCCGCTAACGGGATTTGGATATAATTTGTGTAAGGGTGTAGAAAAGGCGGTTAGCGAAAACGGATTTATGGGGATTTTTATGGGAGGCTTTACTGCAGGTTCGGCCGGTCTGTGTGCTGCAGTTGTGTTTTCATTTTTCGCATCAATTATATTTAAACCTAAATCAAAAAGTTAATATTGACCTTATGCAGATTTTTGTGTATAATCTACTTATTAAATACAGTATTTTTTAGGTGAGATTATGGCAAAGAAAAACTCGAATATAAAAAAGAAAATTGTTTCATCTGCATGGAGACTGTTTTATGAGCAGGGCTACGACGACACTACCATTGACGATATTATAGAAGAATCACACACATCAAGGGGTTCTTTCTACCATTATTTTGAGGGTAAGGACGCTCTGCTTAGTTCTCTTTCGTATTTGTTTGATGACAAATATGAGGAACTAAAGGAGATTATGCCGCCAGATATGTCATGCTTTGATAAGCTTATGTTTTTGAATCAGGAGCTTTTTGATATGATAGAAAACAACATATCAATAGATCTTCTGGCAAAGCTATATTCATCCCAGCTTACCACAGCAGGAGAAAAGCATCTTTTAGACCGTGACCGTGTGTATTATAAGCTACTTAGAAAAATTGTAACAGAAGGTCAGCAAAACGGAGAGATATCAAAAGAGGAAACCATAAACGAAATTGTAAAAGAGTATGCTTTGTGTGAAAGAGCCCTTCTTTATGATTGGTGCCTTTGTAACGGAGAGTATTCACTTAAAAACTATGCAAAGCAGATGATGCCAAGATTTTTGGCGCATATCAGGTAATATTATAATTTTTGACAAATTTTGCATATATTTAAAAAATAGCTTGAAAAGTGCTGTAATATGTGATATAATGCCCCTATGTTTTATGTAAATAGGGAGGAAAAATTATGAAGAAAATTTTATTACTTGCGCTAGCAGCAGTAATGTGCGCAGGTCTTGCATCCTGCGGAAGCAAAACAGAGGTAGAAAATACCGATAAAACTTACGTCATCTATTCAGATAACGCTTTTGCACCATTTGAGTATCTAGACGCAGCAAGCGGAGAGTACGTTGGTGTTGATATGGACATCCTTGCTGCAGTTGCTGAGGATCAGGGCTTTAAGTACGAAGTTAAAAATGAAGGTTTTGACGCATCAATGGGCGCAGTTCAATCCGGACAAGCAGATGGTATGATTGCCGGTATGACTATCAATGATGAGAGAAAGCTTATTTTCGATTTCTCTGATGGATACTTTGAAGACGGACAGATCATGGTTGTAAAAAAGGGTAGTGATATAAAGGCAGAAGCTGATCTTGCAGGAAAGTCTGTTGCTACTAAGATTGGTACTATGGGTACAGACTATGCTATGAGCATTTGCGATACAATAGGTTTTGATACAGTAAATTACGAAGATTCACCTACAATGTACACAGCTATCGAAAACGGCACAAATGTTGCTTGCTTTGAGGATAGATCTGTTGTAGAATGGGCTATCAAGGAAGAAAATCTAGACCTTGAAACTGTAGGAGAGGTTATCAATCCTAAGGAATACGGCTTTGCTGTAAAGAAGGGTGAAAACCCAGAACTTATCGAAATGTTCAATGCCGGACTAAAGAATATCAGAGAATCCGGTAAGTACGACGAGATTCTTGCAAAATACGGATATTAATAAGAAATAAACAAATCTGCATATTTCAGCATGGTTTTATACTATGCTGAATTTATGCATTATAAGGAATTAGTAGTTATGGATTTTATTAGAACTATACAGCAGGGAACGCCGCTATTTATGGAAGGTGTCCTGATGACAGTTAAAATATCGATTTTAGCGATATTAATCGGTATGGTGATAGGATTTTTTGCTTGTCTTCTAAGAATGTCAAAAAACATTATCTTAAGAGGAATTGCAGGGATTTACATATGGATTATTCGCGGAACACCTATGATAGTGCAGTCTTTTATTGTGTATTTTGGTATGCCGCAGGTTATTCAAACCTTTATCCACGGATTTAAGATAGATTCTTACACTGCAGGTCTTATCACATTAAGCCTTAATGCAGGGGCATATATGGCAGAAGTATACAGAGGCGGATTACTGGCAGTACCAAAGGGACAAACAGAAGCTGCAAGAAGCTTGGGACTTTCCGGAGCAAAGACTATGATTAAGGTTGTTTTGCCTCAGGCGTTCAAGGTTGCAATACCTTCTATGGTAAACCAATTCATTATCACAATCAAGGATAGCTCTATACTTTCCATCATTGGTCTTGCTGACCTTGTGAACAGGGCAAAGGTTTATGTTGGTTCATCATATCAGTTCTTTGCCACCTATTCCATAGTTGCAGTGTATTATCTTGTTGTTATATCACTGCTTATGCTTATTTCACAATACTTAGAGAAGAGGATGAGTTATGAACGTAAAGGTTAAGATTCAAAATCTACATAAATCATTTAAAAACAATCAGGTACTTCGTGGTATTAACCTTGACGTTTGTGAAGGAGAGGTTGTGTGCGTAATCGGGCCTTCCGGTTCCGGAAAATCCACTATGTTACGTTGCATAAACCTTCTTGAAAAGCCTACCGAAGGTACTATTATTGTTGATGGATTTAATATAACGGAGAAAAAGGCAGAGATTAACAAAATCAGAAGAAATATCGGTATGGTATTTCAGCAGTTCAATCTTTTCCCGCATCTTACTGTGGAAAAGAATATCATGATGGCACCTGTGGATGCCAAAATTATGACCAAGGACGAAGCAAAAGACGAGGCTCACCGTCTACTTGAGAGAGTAGGGCTTTTAGATAAAAAGGATGCATATCCAAGCAGCCTATCCGGTGGACAGCAGCAGAGAGTAGCGATAGCCAGAGCTCTTGCTATGCATCCGGATGTTATGCTGTTTGACGAGCCTACATCTGCTCTTGACCCAGAAATGGTAGGGGAAGTTCTTGCTGTTATGAAAGAGCTTGCCAATGGTGGTATGACCATGATTTGTGTAACTCACGAAATGGGCTTTGCCCGAGAAGTTGCAGACCGTGTCATTTTTATAGATGACGGAGTGATTATGGAGGAAGGTACCCCGGAGGCAGTATTCAACCATCCTGAAAATCCGAGAACAAAGGAGTTTTTGGAAAAAGTTCTTTAACAATATGGGGGCTGTTAGAAAAACTTTTAACGTCCCCTTTTTTAATTATTAAGGAGTGTAGTATGGCTTTATTTGCTATTGGCGATCTTCATCTTCCTTTAGGAGTGGATAAGCCTATGGATATTTTTGGAAAAAACTGGGAAAACTATGTAGAAAGGCTTAAAGCTAACTGGGTTTCAACTGTTTCAGATAATGATACAGTAGTCCTTCCGGGCGATTTTTCATGGGCAACATATATTTCGGAAAGTAAAGCAGATTTTGATTTTTTAAATGCTTTACCGGGGAGAAAGATTATCCTAAAAGGTAACCATGATTACTGGTGGACCACCATGAACAAGATGAAAGAATTTATCGCGGAAAACGGCTACAATAATATAGATTTTTTGCAGAATAATTCTTTTGAGTATGAGGGATATTCCATATGCGGTACAAGAGGTTGGCAAACTCCATCTCCTTCGCTGACAGGAGAGGATAAAAAAATATACGATAGAGAAATTTTAAGACTGGATCTTTCTATTAAAGCGGCAAAGTATCCGGATAATATAATTGTCTTTACCCATTTTCCGCCGGTTTTAAAGGATTATAGGGAGAATGCTATGGTTGAATTACTGAAAAAATACAAAATTAAAAAAAGTATTTTTGGTCATATCCATTCATCAGGCATAAAGAATGTGATTGAAGGGGATGTATCTGGAATAGATTTTACCTTAGTTTCATGTGATTATCGTGAATTTATGCCGGTAAAAATACTGGATTGATGTATATTTTATATAAAAAAGAAAATTTTTCTTGAAATTTATAATATTTGTGGTATAATTATAAAGATGTAATAATGGCATAAATCTATGCCGTACAATATAATGAGGAGGATTTATACACAATGGCTGTTAAATCAGAGCAAGTAGAAAAAAACTTAGTAAAACTAACATTTGAGGTATCCGCAAGTGATTTCGCAGAGGCTATGAACAAGGCGTATGCGAAAAATGCGAAGAAGTACAATGTACCTGGTTTCAGAAAGGGTAAGGTTCCTCGCAGTATTATCGAAAAGTACTATACAGAAGCTGTATTCTATGATGATGCAATCAATTTTGTACTTCCAGAAGCTTACGAAAATGCTTTAAATGAATCAGGAATTGAGCCTGCTGCTCGTCCTGAAATTGACGTTGATGAAATCAAAAAAGGTGAAGCTGTTAAGTTTACAGCTCTAGTTACAACAAAGCCTGAGGTTGCTCTTGGCGAATACATTGGTATAAAAGTAAACAAAATTGAACACAATGTAACAGAGGCAGATATTGACAACGATATCAAAGCCACTCAGGAAAAGAACGTAAGACTTGTCCCTGTTGAAGACAGAAGCATCCAAAACGGTGATATTGTTACAATAGACTTTGACGGTTCCGTAGACGGAGTTCACTTTGACGGCGGTAAGGCAGAAGGATATGAGCTTGAAATCGGTTCAAACACATTTATCCCAGGCTTCGAAGATCAGTTAGTAGGGAAAAATGCAGGAGATGACGTAGATGTTAACGTTACTTTCCCAGAAGAATACCACGCTCCTGACCTTGCAGGAAAGAAGGCTCTTTTTGAAGTTAAGATTCACGATGTAAAGGCTAAGGAATATCCTGAACTTAACGATGATTTTGCATCAGAAGTAAGCGAATTTGAAACAATGGCAGAATTTAGAGCAAGCGTTAAGGAAAGACTTGAAAAGATGGCAGAGCAAAAGGTTAAGACAGAAACAGAAAATGCTGTTATAGACAAGGTTTGCGAAAATGCTGAGGTTGAAATTCCTGAGGCTATGATAAATGAAGAAGTTGACAAGATGATCAATGACTTTGCTCAAAGACTTCAATATCAAGGTCTTGATATAAACACATATATGCAGTATACCGGCAACACAATGGAAGGCTTTAAAGAAACTTTCAAGCCACAGGCAGAAAAGAGAATTAAGACAACTCTTGTGCTTGAAGCTATTGTAAAGGCTGAAGGTATAGCAGTAACAGACGAGGAAGTTAACGATAGAATTTGCGAAATGGCAAAGCAATACAATATGGAAGCTGACAAGCTAAAAGAGCTTATGCAGGAAAGAGATATTGATAATCTAAAGAGTGAAATTGCCATGACAAACGCAATAGATATGCTTGTTAATAAGGCTAAGATTTCAAAGCCACGCGGCAGAAAGCCAAAGGCAGAATCTGCTGAGTAATTTCTTTTAGAATGAAAGGGTTGATTTTATGAGTTTAGTACCTATGGTTGTGGAACAAACTAGTCGTGGAGAAAGAAGCTACGACATTTTTTCCAGACTTTTAGAAGACAGAATTATATTTTTAGGTGAGGAAGTATCAGACGCATCAGCAAGTCTAGTTGTTGCCCAAATGCTATATCTTGAAAGTAAAGATCCTGATAAGGATATCCAACTATATATCAATAGCCCAGGCGGTTCTATTACAGCCGGTATGGCTATTTATGACACTATGCAATACATAAAATGCGATGTGTCAACTATATGTGTTGGTATGGCAGCAAGCATGGGAGCTTTCTTGCTGGCGGCAGGCGCAAAGGGTAAAAGATTTGCACTTCCAAACAGCGAAATTATGATTCATCAGCCACTTTTAGGCGGACTTCAGGGTCAGGCAACAGACATCAAGATTCATGCCGAGAGAATTATCCAGATCAAGGAACACCTTAACGAAATTCTTTCAGAACGTACAGGTCAACCTATAGATGTTATTATGGCTGATACCGAAAGAGATAATTTCATGACAGCTGAAGCAGCTAAAAATTATGGTCTTATAGACGAAGTAATTAAAAATCGCTCATAATAAAGGGGTATATATAGATGGCAAAATCTGAAGATATGAATGAACTTTGTTGTTCCTTTTGCGGAAAAAAGGAGTCAGAGGTAGAAGTTCTTCTCTCCGGCACAGGCGTGTATATTTGTAATGAGTGCGTGAAGCAGTGCCAGAATGTATTGGACGGCGACTATGACAACCAGGGCAAAATGGACACAAAGGATTTGCCGAAGCCAAAGGAAATAAAGGAGATTCTTGACCAGTACGTAATAGGACAGGAAGAAGCTAAAAAGATTCTTTCTGTGGCTGTTTATAATCACTATAAAAGGATTGGTAATGAGGATAAGTCTGATGTTGAGCTTCAAAAGAGCAATATCTTGATGCTTGGTCCAACAGGCTCCGGAAAGACTTTCCTAGTACAAAATCTTGCAAGAATTTTAAAAGTTCCTTTCGCAATTTGCGATGCTACATCCCTTACAGAAGCAGGTTATGTTGGTGAAGACGTTGAGAATATTCTGTTAAAGCTAATTCAGGCGGCGGACTATGACCTTGAAGCAGCGGAAAAAGGCATTATCTATATTGACGAGATTGATAAAATAGCCCGTAAAAGCGAAAACGTTTCCATAACTCGTGATGTAAGCGGAGAAGGAGTGCAGCAGACACTTTTAAAAGTTTTAGAAGGTACTGTGGCATCTGTTCCGCCTACCGGTGGCAGAAAGCATCCTCATCAGGAATTTATACAGCTTGATACTACAAATATTCTCTTTATTTGTGGCGGTGCATTTGACGGACTGGAAAAGATAATAGCGAATCGCATTGGCAAAAAAGGTCTGGGATTCGGTGCAGAAATAGGAAGCAAAAAAGATTCTAATGTATCCGAGCTTTTGAAGCAGGTAACTCCGCAGGATTTGCTTAAATTTGGATTGATTCCGGAATTTATCGGCAGACTTCCTGTTATAGCTAAGCTGGATCAATTAGACAGCGAGGCTTTGGTTAAGATTATTACTGAACCAAAGAATGCTTTAGCAAAGCAGTACCAAGCTCTTCTTGGTATGGATAATGTAGAGCTTTCCTTTGACGATGACGCTGTTATTGCCATAGCTGAGATGGCTTTAAAGAGAAAGACAGGAGCAAGAGGACTAAGGTCCATCATAGAGGAAATCATGACAGATGTTATGTTCAATGTTCCATCTGAGCCGGATATTAAAAAATGTATTATTCACAAAGAGTGTATTACAGAAAGTAAAGAACCTGAAATTATCAGGGAAAAAGCAAGCTGAGAAAATGCACTTCTTTTGCGAAAATTAATCGAATAGTATATATTAAAGGCGGTGTAAAACTTTTGATTTTACACCGCCTTTTTACATCCATTTTTGCTTATTGGTTTTGAGTTGACACATGCTCGTTGTATTCTTTTGTAAATATGTGACTTCCATCATTCTTTTGAGTATCTGTGTGATAGTATAGGTATTCATGTGATTCGGGGTTAAGTGCAGCTTCTATGGAAGCTTTGGACGGACTGCAGATTGGCCCTATAGGAAGACCTTCGTATCTATATGTGTTGTATGGTGAGTTAATTTCAAGATCCTTATATAATACTCTGTCCATATCATATAATCCGTCGGATGCAGCGTATACAACTGTGGCGTCTATCTGGAGTTTCATGCCTTCTTTCAATCTGTTTTCTATAACTCCCGCTATCTTGGCTCTTTCAGAGTCAAGCTTTGCTTCACGTTCAACTATTGAGGCGATTGTCAGTACTCTATACATTTTACTGCTTGGTATATTCAATGGTTCTATTTGCTTTTTAAATTCACTAAGCAGTGTTTGTACTATTTTTTCCGCACCTCCATTAGGACTGAACTCGTATGTGGACGGATACAAAAATCCTTGAAGATTATATTTTATATCGCCGGAGCTTGGTACAGATTTTAGGAAGTCGTAATCATATTTCATATTTAGTGCATCTTCAAACTCAGCATCTGTGCAAAGCCCAAGGGATACCGCTCTTTCTTTAATTTTTTCTGCGGAAAATCCTTCGGGAATTGTAAGAGTGATGCCATCTTCAATTGAACCGGTTTTAGACAAGGTTTCAATTATTTCGTCAAATGAACTGCTTCTGTCTATGGCGAATGTGCCGTATTTTAGGTTACTTCCTTTATTTGAAAGCTTTAGTCTTAGCAGAAAATAAGTTTTACTACAAATTATGTCATTATCCTTTAGGATCTGGGATATTTTTGTAGAGGTTGCACCCTCGGGGATGGTTACAGTAACAATTCCGCTTTTTGAGTTGTTAAAGATTAAAATTACAGCTAGTATTAATACTGATGTCAGAATTAATACAGTTCTTTTTCGTTTTTTATTCTGTTCTTTTCGATTTTCCAGTCTTTCAAGACCTCTGTCCATAGTATATTCCTTTCTTACAGCACAAAGTCAAATTCAAGATCTCCAATTCTTACCGTGTCGCCTTCTTTGATGCCTTCTTCAACAAGTGCATCTATAACACCACGATTTTTAATGGCGTATTGGAAGAATTGAAGGCTGTCTTCATCGGCAAAGTTTACGCTACCGCCCACAGCTTCAATCCAGGACCCGGATACAACATAAACACCGTCTTCCTTAGTGATTTCAAAGCCTTTGTCGGTTTTGTCTATAAATTCAACCTCGTTTACGTCAAGCTCAATATCAAATTCCTGAATAGGTGGTAGTTTTTGAAGCTCGGTGTATGTGTATTTCATAAGCTCTGCAACACCTTGGTTTGTAGCAGCGGAAATAGGGAATACCTTATATCCTCTTTTGTCCATTTCATCAAGGAAGGACTGGTATACTTCTTGATCCTGTATTATGTCCGTTTTGTTGGCAGCAATAATTTGAGGTCGGTTTTCCAGCTCCATATTGTACATAACCAGCTCATTGTTGATGATGTCAAAATCCTCTATAGGGTTTCTGCCCTCTATACCGGATACATCAACAACGTGTATAAGAAGTCGGGTTCTTTCTATATGTCTCAAAAATTCATGTCCCAGTCCTACGCCTTCGCTGGCACCTTCTATAATACCGGGAATATCCGCAAGCACAAAGTTCATATGCTCATCAACTGATACAACGCCAAGGTTAGGCTCAAGAGTAGTAAAGTGGTAGTTAGCAATCTTTGGATCTGCCTTAGTTGTTCGGGAGAGAATGGTGGATTTACCTACATTTGGAAAACCTACCAGTCCAACATCTGCTAGTAGCTTTAATTCCAGATATACTTCTCTTTCATCGCCTTTTTGGCCATTTTTTGCAAAGTTAGGTGTTTGACGGGTTGCTGTTGCAAAATGAGCATTACCCCAACCGCCATTACCACCTTTGGCGAGAATATAGTCTTTATCAGGTTCATATATATCGGCAATTATTTTGTTGGTTTCCACGTCACGAACAACAGTTCCTTGAGGTACATTTATGATGATGTTTGCACCGTTTTTGCCGTTCATACGGCTTTTTCTGCCTTGCTCACCGCTTTCGGCCACATACTTTCTCTTGTAACGAAAGTCCATAAGTGTTGTGAGTCCCAAATCAACACGGAAAATAACGTTACCGCCTTTTCCGCCATCACCACCGTCTGGACCGCCGGCTGCTACATATTTTTCCCTATGGAAAGCTATGGCACCGTTTCCTCCATTGCCGGCTTTTATAAGTATCTTAGCTTTATCTATAAACATTTTCTTCTCCGTTTTCTATATTTTTTTATATTATACCACATAAACATAAATTTGTAAATATACCGTTTTTTACCTAATATAATGTTATGAGGTGATTTTTTTATGTTATGTTATTTTACCGAGATAATTCAAAATATACTGCTTTTTTTAGGATTTGTCAGCGGAAATGCTTTTCCTAAACCGCTATCCAAAAAGGAGGAAGAAAAATATCTTGCCTTATGGGAACAAGGCGATGAAAAAGCAAAAAATATTTTAATAGAACATAATTTGAGACTGGTAGCGCACATAGCAAAAAAGTACGCAGGTGAAAATAACTTTGATGACCTTGTTTCGGTAGGGACTATCGGGTTAATAAAGGGCATTAATACCTTTGATAAAACTAAAACATCTAAGCTCACTACCTACATTGCACGGTGCATAGAAAACGAGGTTCTTATGACTATGAGAGCATCAAAAAGGCTTTCACATGAGGTTTCTTTAGAAGATTCCATCGGCACTGATAAGGAAGGAAACAATATGACCTTTTCCGATATTCTGCAGGCAGACACCGACGATATTTCCGACATAATTGCACTAAAAATTGACATTAAAAAGCTTTATCGTGCCATGAACGATGTTCTCACCGGTGACGAAAAAGATATACTTTGCTGGAGGTACGGTCTTTTAAACCAAAAACGAAAGACTCAGAAAGAGGTGTCGGACATTTTAGGTATTTCCAGATCCTATGTATAGGACCGCTGTTATTGTAAACGACAGAAATGGCATAAGACTGCGGTTTTTGGAGATAGTGAATTTTTATTACTAATATTAGCGACCATTCATTAAAATTAATATTTGTGCAGATTGTATTATTAAATATAATCTGTTTTTTTTATTTATAAGGAGGTTTTTTTATGAAAAATGAAAAGACAGCAAGAGAAGAGTACCTGTACCACAACACAGAAAAACTGCTGAAAAAGTACAGGGATATTGTGTGGAGTATCGAGGTTGAAACTCTGCAGGCAGAAAAGGATTTTGAGGAAGAAATGGAATACAGCATCAGAGAGTTTTTAAATATGCCATATACTGCGATGGAGGATTTAAAAGGTGCTAAGGTTGAAAAGCAGATGAAAACCCTTGCAAGAAACAAGAAAATGATAGAATTGATTGACAGGTCTGTTGAGGTGCTAAGACACAAGCAGGGTGACGGAGAGCTGTATTACTGGATAATCTACTATACATATATGTCAGATGATAAGTGTACCTCTGCTGAGGTGGCAGAGAGAATCGCTGAAAAGATGTTCTATATCTCAATGAAAACATACTTCGCGAAAAAGAAAAAGGCAATCGGATATTTAAGTGATATTCTGTGGGGATTTACATCAAAGGATTGCCTGCCGATTATAAAAGACTTAGTAGAGTAGAGGTGAAATTATATGAATTTTAATTACTACTATAAAAATGAAGCTGAGCAATTTAATTTCTATCGTATTCCAAAGATTCTTTTTACGGACAAGCACTTTGCAAAACTATCGGTAGAGGCAAAAGTCCTTTATGGATTACTTCTTGACCGTATGAGTCTGTCTCTCAGAAATGACTGGATTGATGCAGAGGGAAAGGTGTACATATATTTTAAGCTTGAAGATGCGCAGGAATGTTTGGGTATAGGGAAAGACAAGTGTATAAAATTATTTGCAGAACTTGATAAGGGCATCGGTCTGATTGAACGAAAAAGGCAGGGTTTAGGTAAGCCTACAAAGATTTATGTGAAGAATTTTAGCTCTAGCGGTTCCGAAGTCAAGACTTCTGCACTTCTCGACAAAATGTCCACAAGTTCAAATACCCCTGATAAAGAAGAATCAAGTAATAATGCCACTTTGGAAGAAATCGACCTCCAGACTTCTGAAATTCCGAAGTCTGAAACTCGTGTCGATAAAAATGAGGAAAATGCTAAAATAACCGAAGTCAAGACATCTGAAATTCCGACTTCAAGAGTTCGGCACTGTGCCGAAGTCAAGACTTCTGAATTTCCGACCTCTGCACTTCTAAAATCCCGAAGTCTGGAGGTCGGCAAAACCGACTCTAATAATACTAAGATAAATAATACAGAGCTTAGTGATATCAATCTATCTTATCCTGCATGTGCCGAACTCTCAAAGCGGGAAAATTACAAACAAGCCCTATGTGACAGTATCGACTATGATGTACTAGTGGAGAGATACGGGTCTGAAAAGATAGACGGTATGGTGGGAATTATGCTTGATGCAATGTGTAGTGATCAGGACTTTATAAATTTAGGAATGGACAAGATACCGACTATGCTTATAACTGATTTGTTCCTGTCTCTTAAATCAACTCATATCGAGTATGTAATCGAATGTATGGAGAAGAACACATCAAACATCGGCAATATAAAGAATTACTTATTGAGAGCTTTATATAACGCAAGAAATACAATGGATTTTTATTACACAAATGCAGTAAACAGAGATTTTGGGAGGAAAAACTAAATGGACAAGTATCATAACACAGAAACACTACTCAAAAAATACAGGGATGTGGCATGGAATATAGAAGTTGCTAATATGCAGATGAATATGGACAGTCATAATCCGATAAATGAACTGCTTGATATAAGCTACTCAGAGAACACACAAATCAAGGAGCAGACAAAAACTATAGAGAAAAATAAGAAGATATTAAGTCTGATAGACAGGGCATTAGAGCTTATACGAAATAAGCAGAAATATGGCAGAGACTATTACCAGGTACTCTACTACACATTCATAACAAATGAGCCATTAAATTCCACTGCT
>SVKH01000026.1 GCA_015068545.1 Oscillospiraceae bacterium | reverse complement strand
TAAAGCTCCCATAAGATTATCCGGCATACAGTGGTACGGAGGAGCATAGCCATAGTCGTATCCGGAATGGAAAACAGTTATAAGACCAAGGGAGGAAATCTTCCTATAAATAGGCTTCATTTTTTCATCATCAACGTAAAATTCCTGATACTCCGGATGAAATTTAACTCCCTTTAAACCCATATCCTTAATACGTTCCAGCTCTTCATACACGTTATCGGCATCAGGATGAACAGAACCAAAGGCAAAAATAGACTTTTCGTCATTCATCTCTTTTGCAAAATTATTTACGTTTGTTTGTTGTTTTGGATTAGTCGCTATGGAAAGAACCACCGATATATCCACTCCGTCTTTTTCCATTTCCTGCTTTAAAGATGAAACAGTTCCCTTGCTCTGCGGCACAAGTCCACCACTATCGTATGACAGCTTACCTATCGCCTTTGGTGCAATGGTCTCCGGAAATGCGTGTGTATGAAAATCTATAAGCATAACTTATGTCCCCCTTGATGTAAACGGTAAAATATAATTTATATAAATACAGATGTTTTTATTTTTCCCTTTAAGCTTGCAATTATTCCGTAAAACACCGGTACTGCTAAAACACATCCGTATGTGCCAATTATACCATAATCAAATTTAGATATCAATACAAGAAAATCAGCTTCGTTGCACCGCCTACGGCGAAAGGTCGAAGCAATTTTGCTTTTCTTATGCCCTGTGCATTTTTGAAAAGATAAAGCTTTTCAAAAATGCACGGCAGTATAATTATTTTTTGCTTTATGGGAACGCAGTTTACTATAAAGTCAAAAAAAATCCTCACCTAGTTCAAATGCTTTGCAGTAGCCTTCCGGCTTACAGAAAAGCATCATCACAAGATGAGGATTCTGTATTATCTTGTGTCTGCACGTCCCACAGGCTCTATGTTATACAAGGATTTTACACAAAATGCCTTAATTGCATCACCTGACACTGCAATATCTGTATATTTAGTAGTTCCTGCATCTAGCACTACCTCTGATTCTACTGCATTTTCCATACGATCTCCCTGATAACTTGCAACAATCAGCGAGAACTCAGCATCCCCGCCAAAATTGTGCATCGCTACATTTGTACCGGTTTGTGTATCTTCTAAGATGGTCAGGTCTACCTGATTTACACTATCTACAACGGATAGCCTGATATTATTCCCTGATGCCTCTCGGACATAAATATCATCCCGTGCATCTATGTACAACACTCCACTTTCCGAAGGATTTACTATTTTCTCCACAGTAAGCCATCTGCTGTCACGAAGAATCAGCGTTCCTTCGCCTTTGGTGTATGCAATTTTTATATATTTTCCTTCGCCGCCGGAGATAGCAGATCCACTATTTTTGAAAATTCGGTTAAGCTCTTCTGCAGAATACTCACGATAGTCCTCCTGCACATACACCTTAATACTTTCGCTACCTTTAATATTTCCGTCCACAACGGAAATTGCACGAATCACCATATCGTCAGTTACTTCAATAGGTCCTGTGTATAGTGCAGAATCCAAGGTTGGCTCTACTCCATCAGTGGTATACCTTATTTCCCCTGCAAAGCTACCGGGCACCGACATGGAAATACTATCACCGGAATCTGCTGTTATTGCATTTTCAAACACACTCTTTCTGCCATTTTCGCTGTCAAAAAGTATCAGGCTTGACTTTGCGTAATTTTTAAAGCTTAGTCCTTTCATATAGGCTTCACTTCCGTCTTCGGCGGTAACTGCCACTTTATCTGCAGAAAATACCATTGCAGCCCCTTGTACATCTTCCGACAAAAACTGATACTCAACACCGTCAACATTAAAGTGTATGATATTATCCATATTCACCTTGCCCACATACCTGTCTCCTGCTTCAAAGGAGATTCCGGCAAGCTTGTAACCTTCATCCTGATAAAATCTGGACACATCGTATTCATAACTGCGCACACCTCTTGCCGTATTTATCCCCGGCACAGAATAGTGAAGGTAGGTCTGACTGGCGTCACCTCTGCGTTTTCCTTCACTATCCACTATATACGCCCATACTATGCCCGATTTACTTACCGGAAACGGTTGGTCATACTCTATGTAGTCAGCGGAATTTGCCGAAGATTCTCTTCCTGTTAAAAACACATACTTTATACCGTAAGTGTTTTCTACAAGGGTATAGCTTTTATTTCCGCTACTATCGGCAGTCACTTTATAAACGGCAAGCTTGCAGTAAGGCTTATTGGCGGAATCGTACACAAATGAGGCTCTGACAACGTGGTTATCCAAGGTTTCGTAGCCCATTTGGGAAGCTCCGTCAAAGCTTACGTCAAAACTAAGTGTCCCATCTGCATTTTCCTTTATATTTTTAATTACTGTTCTATCGTCCGTTGCACCGGATGAAAGTACTCTGTCAAATCCGCTTTCCGGTGAAAACTCCGGCAACACCGTACCTAAGATGCTGTTCACGCCAAGCGCCGGATGTCTTACTAATGTGATTTCCGTACCATTTTCGTAGGCTTCCATATTCCCACTTCCGATACGGCTGGAATTTACCCTCGTAATCAGCAAGCCTTCGTTGTGCCACTGCCTCCACATATCAAGGTAATTAACCTTTCCGCTGTAACGGTTTCGGTACTCAACAACATAGTATTCATCGTCGTTTATAGGGATTTTATAGCAATTACCTTCCTGCATACACGCAGGATTTATAGTGTATGTACCGGCAGTGGTTATCTCGGGTATTTCGTCTATCCATCCGCCGTAATGATACTTCATGTGCGTAAGCATAGTACCGTTTCCGCTGTCCATGATATCCCACATTCCAAGATAATTATACTGGTCTGTATACCCGTACAAATCCGGTGCACCAATGGCATGATACATTTCGTGGCACAAGGTTGTATCATCCGCTGAACGCGGCACAAATATCCAACTCCTTACACCTTTACCATAAACGCTGTACTTATCATAGGTGTATTGAATCTGATGCGGCCACAAAAGGCTATTCCACACAAGGTCACCTACCGTGTTGTACACAAATACCAAAAAATCGTTTGCACCGTCACCATTTACGTCTACACAAGAGTCTGTGGTTTTACCTGATAGCCCGTAAAAGTCCAAGGCATCTTTAACCAGAGCATTTTCCCTTGCCATTCTTTGGTCGGTATTATAGTAGCCTGATAAATTAGAAAGACTTCTTTCTTGGTAGTAGTTTTCGCCTTTGGAAGAAACGAAAATCTCTCCGCCATCCGAAACGTCTATATAGTCCAAAGAAAGCTTACCATACGAAACTTCCTTAAAGTACTCGCAAGCATTTTCCACGCTTTTTGTAAGACCTACAAAATCGCAGCTACCACCGGAAAATGCGATAGGTACCACAACAATAGTACCGCTGCCTTTAAATTTCTTTACAGAAGCACCGGCAGAAAAAAGCTCTGCACTTCGCCCAGGAATTACCAAGCCTTCTGCCTCCAGCTCAGAAATAACACGCTCTCGTTCTTCTACAAAGTATGATTCCGGAAGTTGGTCATACTTCATGCACGGTGCATTTCCACAGGCCACTAATGTGCCATCCTCCAGCTTTGCGTATTCATAATAGCCTGAATCCGTACATATCATTACATACCCGTCACTATCGTGCAAAACATTCACATATTCGTCACCGGTTACATAAAGCTCAATTATTTTACCATCGGCGTCGGTAAGTGTAACCGGATGATTCTCTTTAAAATCTGCATTGACTACGGTGGTAAAAATGCACATAGCAACAGATATAAAGGCCAAAAGTTTTATTATCGGTTTCATAAAAAATTCCTCTTTAAATCAAACAAAAGGACGCAAAGAAAACTTGCGTCCTATTTTCCAGTTCTAATCCCAAAGCAAGAGATTAAGCTCTATGTTTTTCAAAACATTCGCTGCAATAAACCGGTCTGTCGTTTTTTGGAAGGAATGGAACTTTATCCACCTTTCCGCAATCTGCGCAAGTAATTTCATACATTTCCTTGTTTTGTCTTATGCTGTTCTTTCTTGCAATTCTGCAATCTTTGCAACGGATAGGCTCATTTTGGAAGCCTTTTTCAGCATAAAATTCTTGCTCGCCTGCAGAGAAAATAAATTCCTGACCACAGTCTTTACAGATTAGAGTTTTGTCTTCGTACATTACTAATTCCCTCACTTTGAATTACATAAAAATATTTTCTTCCCGTCTGGGAGGACTCGCACCTCCATCATACTGATATGTACTGCTCTCTTTGAGCTACAAACGGATATCCTCTTCCAGCGCGCCGGTAAGCTTTTTTTTGATACGGCACAAGGCATTGTCAATACTTTTTACAGGCTTTCCCACCAAATCTGATATCTCGGTATAGGACATACCCTCTATGTAGTACATAAAAACCTGAAGCTCCAATTTGCTCAGAACTGCGTTGACCTTTACCTCTAATAGACTCTGGCTTTCCTGACCTATTACAATATCTTCCGGATTTTTCTCCTCGATAGAAATACTGTGCGTTTCCTCACCGTCTAGCTCTCCACCTGTTTCAGAAAGGGAAACATAAGAATTAAGCGGAAGATGCTTTTTCCTACCGGCGGCCTTTACAGCAGTCAAGATCTGCCTTGACACGCAAAGATAGGCAAAACTCTTAAAAGAGCTTGCGCCATCAGGCTTGTACTCCTGCACCGCCTTGTATAACCCAATCATGCCTTCCTGAACAAGGTCTTCCTTTTCGGCTCCTGCCAAAAAGTAGGTATTCGCCTTGGAATATACACAGTTTCTGTACCTTGCGATTATATGATTAAGTGCGTCTTCATCACCACTTTGGCAAAGAGAAACCACTTCCTCATCGGACATAGAGCAAAATTTATCACCGCCCAATCTGTCCATACAAAATACCTCCACCCACGCTACAATATACATATTATACCATCAAAAAAACTTTATGTCAAATGAAATTTTATATAAAATTAACAAGCTTTTACCGACACATTGACTAATTTTTATTAAAATCGTATAACTTCTCACTATAAATTTCCAATGTATGATAATTATTTGTATGATTTGGATTGATTTATACAATGGTGTGTGATATACTCTAAACAACACGCGAGAGATTTAAAAATGATGTCAAAAATTCAATTTTGGCCGTGGATATAATCAAAATCAAACGACCAGTAAAAGGAGTAAATTATGAAAGGTGTAGGAAAAATTGTAAGTACAAGAGCAGGCGAGCTTATCTTCTCGCTTTTGGGAGGATGCGCCTATTTTATAATACTAATGGGATTCATCGTCAGCCACACACAGACAGGTGGTGTGATGCTTAGTATGTTTTTCTTTCCTGCCATAGTATGCGGTGTTGCCCTGGTAATTATAAAAAGCATCCGCAAGCTAAAGGATGAGGAATCCTTTGGCAAAATAAATATGCTTATTTATTCCCATGTCTTTCTCATGGTAATCAGTATAGTATTCCTTTTTGATATTTTGAGTAAATAAACAAAACAAGGGGACGGTTCTCCTGTCTTGAGTAGAAAGAATCCGCAAAGGACAATAGAACCGTCCCCCTGTCCTAATGGAAGGAAGAACATATTATTATAATAGATAGGAGTTGAGGGATAACTATTATGTTATTTGATAAAAGAGAATTAACTATTACTTATGACTTAAAAAGACAGATGCTTATTCGTGAGACATTAGAAAAAGAGAATATCAATTATGTTATCAATCCAATACTAATGTCGTGGAGCTTGAACAGATGTCAAGCAGAATATAAGTTCTATGTAAAAAAAAGCGACTATGAAAGAGCAATGTATATTATAAAATATTTGTAAAAAGACAAGGGGACGGTTCTCCTGTCTTGAGTAGAAAGAATCAGCAATGGACGATAGAACCGTCCCCTTGTCCGATTCTGGGGCGGATATTGGGTCAAGATTTCAAAAATAAGTGGTATGAAACATATGAATATGCATTGGTTGACGAAATTGTTAATAGAATTAACAATAAACACTTGTGGGTGGTTGACTGGAAAGATTAAGAGGTGATAAAAAGTGATACATAGAAAAATATCAATGAATTATTTTGTGCTATTACTAATACTATTCGTGGTTATTGTATTGTTTTTTATATATACCTGTAACTTATTTCCCGCTGCAAATGGATATAATCGAAGTGTTTACGCAATAGTCGTATATAACGATACTAACGAAGTATTAAATGATATAAAAGTATCGTATGGATGTGACCTTGTAGATTCCTATACAAAAACAGAATATACTACAATATCTAATCTTATGCCACGAGAATGTCGGAAAGTTCAGATCCCTACTTCTTCGCCTCCGATTGACCCTCCTTATAATGTATATGTTGATACCGAATATGGGAGTCTTGGAACTGGATATTTTGGTATTGACATAGGAGGATTTGCAGTTGTCAGCATTCAATCAAATAATGGAGATTTAAAAATTAATCATGTTTCACAAAATGCTGTTTTATATAAAAAAGCATTTTGGAAACATCGTAGACATCAAAATGTAGAGTCGTGGTATTAGACAGGAAGACAAGGGGACGGTTCTCCTTCCTTGAGTAGAAAGACTCAATAAAAGACGATAGAACCGTCCCCCTGTCCTCGTGCCAATCCACAGCATCTAAACAATTATATCATAGTTCTTGGAGAGGAACTCTAAAAACTACTACATTTATTATACGAGGAGAATATGGTAAAAATGAGTAAGAAAAAAACTGCTCATATTATCAGTCACAGTCACTGGGACAGAGAATGGTATATGCCATTTGAATACCACAGGGCTAAGCTGGTAAAGCTGATAGATGATTGCATAGAGCTATTTGAGAATGACAAGGAGTTCAGGACTTTTCACCTGGATGGGCACACCGCTTTGTTGGAGGATTATCTGGAGATAAAGCCTGAAAACAGAGAAAAAATTGAAAAATATGTTAAAGAAGGCAGATTTGTTATAGGTCCTTGGTATATTCTGCAGGATGAATTTTTAACAAGCAGTGAGGCTAATATACGAAATCTTCTTGTGGGACAAGCTGTTGCAAAGGAATTTGGAAAAAGCTCAAAAATCGGATACTTTCCTGACTCATTCGGTAATGCAGGGCAGATGCCTCAGGTTATGAAGCAGGCAGGCATGGTTGCGATTGTTTTCGGCAGAGGTGTTAAGCCTACAGGACTAAATAATGCTGTATCCGAGGGCTACACATCACAGTTTTCGGAAATGTACTGGCAATCTCCTGACGGAAGCAAGCTACCTGCAATACTGTTTGCAAACTGGTACTGTAATGCCATGGAAATCCCTGAGGATGGCGACAAAGTATATTGGGAAAAGAAGCTTGAGGATGCTACTAAATACGCATCAACCAACCAACTGCTGATGATGAACGGCTGTGACCATCAGCCTGTGCAGAAGAATCTTTCTAAAGCTATTGAGTCTGCTAAAGAGAATTATCCTGATTGTGAATTTTTGCATTCAAGCTTTGAAGAATACACAAAGGCAATGATGAAAGAATTGCCAGAAAACCTTGAGACTATCACAGGAGAGCTTATCGGTCAGGATACGGATGGATGGTTCACATTGGTAAATACCTGTTCTGCAAATGTTGACCTTAAGGTGATGAACAGGAAAAGCGAAATACTTCTTGAAAATGTAGCAGAGCCTCTTTCTGTTATTGCAATGAAGCTTGGAAATAAATATCCTCGCCAGATGCTAAACTATGCCTGGAAAACTCTTATGAAGAATCATCCTCATGACAGCATTTGCGGATGCAGTTGTGACGCGGTAAATGAGGAAGTGAAGATGCGGTTCCAAAAGAGTATCCAGACTGCAGAGGCAATAATTAAGGACAATCTTGAATACATATCTGCACACATTGACAGGACAGGCTTTGAAGGCTGTGATGCGGTATTTGCGGTGGTAAATACATTCGCCAAAACACGAAGCAGTATTGTTACTATGGATGTGGATTTGCGAAGAATATATGATTCGGAGAATTTAAGCGGAGCTTGCCTTGAGATAAGGAACAGTCTTTATCGTGGAGAGTATGAGCTTGTAGACAAAAACGGAAATATTATTCCTTGTAGCATAAGTGACAGCAGAGTAAGATTTGGGTATGATTTGCCTGATGATTCCTTCAGGAAACCGTATTTTGCAGAAACAGTTACAGTAACTTTTGAAGCAACTGACTTGTGTCCAATGGGCTATAATGTGTATGGTATCAGAAAGGTTAAAAAGGCGGATGTGGCAAGAAAAGCACCTGACGAAAATGTGCTGGAAAATCAATATATAAGAGCCAGCATCAATAGAGACGGAACGGTAAATGTTCTTGATAAAACCACAGGCAAAAGCTTTGAAAACCTTATGAGACTTGAGGATGTTGGTGATATTGGCTCAGAATACACATTTGTCCCTGTGCCTGATGATGTGGCGGTTTATTCAAAAGGCGATGCGGAAATTGAGCTTGTAAGATGCGAGGACTATTTAACAGAATACAAGGTTACTGTTTGTATGGAAATTCCGAAGTCGTCAGATGAATATGCTGAGCTTGAACGAAGCACATTTACCGATATAAGAAACCGTAGAGGCGGAAGATGCAAGGAACTTGTTACTATTCCTGTTACATATTATATTTCGCTCTCAAAAACTGGCAAAAGGCTTGATGTCAAGGTGGAGTTTACCAACACAGCAAAGGACCACCGCCTGAGAGCATTGTTCCCTACAGGTTTAAAGTGCGAACAGCATAAAGCAGAATCGGTGTTTGAAGCGGCGATAAGACCAAACAAGCATAAGGATAGCTGGAAGTATCCTGCAGGTTGTGAACACCAGCAAAGCTTCGTAATGATGAGCGATGACATAGGAGGTTTGGCTGTTTCAAATATTGGTCTTTACGAGTATGAAATAGTAAATGGCGACACTATGGCAGTTACCCTTGTACGAGCTGTTGCTGAAATGGGCGACTGGGGAGTTTTCCCAACCGAGCTTTCCCAACAGGAAAAGACACTTTCGCTGGAATTATCCCTGATTCCGTTTGGTGATGAAGCTGTTGTTTATGAAGAAGCATCATCCTTCCAGAGTCCAGTGTCAGCAATGCAACTGTTTGGCAATGGAGATAGCACTTTCAAAAATAACCAGCTTATCTGGAGCGGAGATGATTTGAGGTTAACCGCATTTAAGGCAGGACATGACAATAATGACATCGTTATCCGTTGGGTGAACTACTCAGATGAAGAAAGAACCCTTACTGTCAATCAAACAGAATGGATTGATAATCTTAGCATTAGCAACATCCTTGAGGTTGATGAGAAAGTAATAAATCCAGCCGACAGAAAGTGGGAAATTGCGGTAAAACCGTATGAAATTCTGACGCTGAAGTGCTTAAAATAGAATCGCAGTATTTTACATCGAAAAAACTAAAAATCATATCATAGAGCAAGGAGAGGAACTACGAGAATATTATTTCAGGGAGATTCAATAACTGACGCTTTGAGGTCAAGAGAGAACCTATTAGATATGGGACAAGGGTATCCGCTTTTGGTAAAAGCGGATATGGGGTTTGAAAATCCAGCGAAGTATGAGTTCTTGAACAGAGGAGTCAGCGGAAATAGGGTTATTGACCTATATGCAAGAGTAAAAAACGATATCATTTATTTAAAACCAGATGTAATGAGCATATTGATTGGTGTAAACGATGTATGGCATGAGATTTTAGAAGTACCAAATAGTGTTGATAATGATAAGTTTTATAAAATATACTCAATGCTTATAGAAGAAATAAAAGAGGCTTTGCCTGATATTAAAATTAAGGAAGACAGGGGGACGGTTCTCTTGTGTCCTTGATTATCTTCCAAATGGTCTTGTAAGCAAGACAACGGGACGGTTCTATTGTCTTGCTCAGAGTACAGCTATGATGGTCTTAACCGAATATAGAGTGTAACCCAAAATGGCTATGACATAACTCAATATGAGTATCAGGGTACAACCCATGCAAACAAAAATAGGATATAAAAAGGCGGTGTAAAAACATTTTTACACCGCCTTTTGTAATAACTCTAACCGTCAGCCTGCCTACAAAGTCATAAAATCCATTATTTTCAGGTAAGCTTTAGTCTATTCCTCATCGGCTAAGTCAAGGGTAATCTCATCAATAATATCAAGAGATTCCAGCTCTACTTCCTTTACGTCGGAATCCTTATTTTCTGCCTTCTTGTTTTCCTTTGCCTCCTTCGGGAAGCTAACGCCTTCTATACGAACATTGACAGCACGAACATCTATTCCTGTCATAGTTTCAACGCTATTTTTTACATTTTCCTGCACTTCCCATGAAAGCTCCGGAATTCTTCTGCCAAATTCCACTACGACGAATATGTCTATGGCAGCACCTGCTTCGTCAACTACCACCTTAACTCCCTTTCCCGGGCTCTTTTTTGCGCCAAGCTTTTCTGCAATATCACCTATTGCACTTCCTGCCATTCCTGTTACACCGTCCACCTCCAAAGCCGCTATGCCGGAAATTGTGGCGATAACCTCGTCAGAAATGGTGACCTTGCCGGAATCCTCTTCAACAGTAATTTCTTCTATTATAATATCCTTATTCTCTGCCATAGTTAGTTTCCTTTCTCCACATTGATTTTGATTAAAATGTAAAGAACAAATTCAGTCCTTGACTAATTATACCAAAGATTCTTTCCTTTTGCAACTATTTTGATTCAATAATTTTGATATTCTTGGCAGAAGTGGAAAGCTCTGCCGTTACAAGCTCCTTCAAGGTCTTTACATCTTCGGCGGAGAAGTTGTTCTTTTTTACTATTATTTCCACACTTTCGCCATCAATATACACAGAAATATCCTTGTAGCCTTTTGCCCTTGCAATATTTTCTATAACAGCTTCCTTTTCGGTGCTTTCCGCCATAGATATAATCTTGTTTTGCGCCTGTTTTCTGACTTCCGCATCAAATGTCTCGTTTATGGCAGTCTGATTTAATATTTCCAAAGCTTTTGATCTGGCATTTTCCTTCGAAAGCTTTGCCTCCATAAAGTATTCACCACCAACTGCCGAGGCTTCCTCAGTTTCTACCACTTCATCCCCTGTGGTTTCTTCAGTGGTTTCCTCTGTTTTCTCCACATTATCCTGTTCTCCTGACACAAATTCTGCTTCACCCAGTTTTTTTACCTGTTCTATGTAGCTTTCACCGTCTGTAACCCGTATAGTGTCCTGATAGGACCAGTTTAAGTACCCTGCAACACCTATCAAAACTACAAGAGCACACGCTATAACTTCCTTCTTTTTTAAAATCATCATATCTACACATTCCTTTCTTTTTTTTGCATAAGCTTTAAGTCCTGAAAAGCTTTTCCTAAAATACCGAATTACACTTCGGCACAAAAAGCCTCATCAGGACTGTTTCTTTCCTTCTAAAACGCAAACTTTGTATGATGCTACCTCCAAAGCCGCCACCACCGCATCGGTAATGTTTTTTCTGACACGCACATCTCCGGCTCCTTGGGCTATTACTACCACTCCCTTTGCTTTGGGATAGGTTATACCTGTCACCACAGGAGAATCCCCTGATGTAATCACCGAATTTTCTTCACTGGTTTCGGTTTCCTCATGAGAGCTGAAGACATTCTGCTTTTTTTCAAAAGCTATTTCACTGGTTGTTGTTCCATAATAAGTTATCATTACATGAACTTTTCCCACCCCATCTATCTCGGAAAGAATTTCCGTAAGTCGCACCTCGTCGGTATACGCATCATATTTTTGCATTGCATTGTCCTTCGGCTTTTCGGCTTTACCGGAAAAAAGCATAAAAACAACCCCAATTATAATTATTATGTACAGACTCTTATTATTCACATATTTTTTTATAATTTCATTTAAATTCAATTCGGATTTTGGTACATCCATATACTTCTTCTAGCCTTTCCTGCATTTTATCCGGATTTTCCGCCACTTTTACATATATTTCCTCTACTCCGGCAATTCTGCCGTTTTCGTCAAGCTCCAACTTCACTTCCGCACCAGACTCGATTCCAAATTCCTCCTGCAATCTGGTTTCTATGTCCTGCTCCACTCTTTTTTTCATTTCGGCAGATACTTTATCCGTCAAAGCTCCGTCTTCTACAACCTTTCCGGAAATTTCTGACGGTAATTTAAAATTTCCAAGCTTTGCCACAGGAAAAATCATTACAGACAGCATCAGCACTCCTGCCGCAAGTTTTACATACTTTTCGTACTCCTTTGGCGCAAAAACCTCCAATATTGATACGATGAGAGCTGTCATGGACAATCCCACTATGTAGTCCCTCATAAACTCACCCCCGTAGCGCTTATGATAATTCCTATGGAAATAAGGAAAAGGACTGCCGATGTTATAACCATGGCAAATATCCCCGTAACTGCCTCGGACATACTAAGCAGCATTCCTGTTACTCTTTTATTGGAAAACGGTTCCACAAAGCCTGCACACAGCTTTAAAAGCATCATCATTACCCATATCTTTACCACAGGCACAAAAAGTATTACTATAATAGTAATCATTCCGGCTGTGCCTGCGGCATTTTTTAAAAGTCCTGCTCCGGAAAGCACTGTGTCTACTGTATCGGAAAGAAGATTTCCTACCACCGGCACAAGACTTCCCACCGCAAATTTCACTCCCTTTGTGGCAACAGTATTTAAGGAAGATGTCGTTATTCCATAAAATGTCATTATGCCGGAAAATACGGTTAGTATTCCCACCAGAATCCATTTTGAAACTGACTGAACCAGCTTGCCCAAAGTCCCAAGCTCAATCCTTGCCGAAAGGTTGTTTACAATGGCAAGCATTGCCGAAAAATATGTAAGGGGAAGTATGCAGTTATCCAGAACAAATCCCACCACATACACACTTGCCGTTATTACCGGTTGAAAAGCCGCCGCCTGAGTAACGGCACCTGATGAAACTAACAGTCCGATAAATACCGGCTCCAGTTTGGTTATAAACTCGCACATATCGTGTATTACATCACTGCCGTAACCAACCACCTTTGAAAAAACCTCCAAAGCAACCACTGTCATAGCTGAGAAGCAGGCAAAAAAACCTGCACTATCTGCTTCACTGCTACCCAAAGAATCTGTTATTACTTTTAAAATTCCGCTAAGTATTCCTGTGATTAACACGGTTTTAATGAATCCGCCAAGCCCTCCTATTTCGCTTTTGATTCCATCCAAAATCCCGTTTATTATGGATATCGGTGATAGGTCCAGCTCTCCTGATACTATGCTCGATACCGTGCTATTGTAGAAATTTTCACCTTGTATGTGCCCATCTTCGCCATAGACTGTGACCGTAACTGAAATAATTAACCACACCAGACTCAACAGCCTTACCCTATTTATTTTCATACAACCGAAAGCGTGGATAATACCACCAAAATCAGTTCCTTTAATATTGGTATTGTCATCACTAATATCATAACCTTTCCTGCAAATTCAACCTTTTTTGCTATGGCGTTTTCTCCCGAATCCTTTATAACTTCTGCGGAAAACTGAGTTATGTAGGCAACGCCTATTATCTTTATCATAACTGCAAATCGACTAAATTCCACACCGGACGCCTTTGAAAGTGACTCTATTTCGGCAAGAAATGAGGATAGCTCCGGAAGCATAATGGTAAAAATCACACAACCCGTCGCCAGACCAACTGCTAACCCAAGCTCCGGTCTTGAAGCCCTTACCGTTATAGCCAGAAATGCACCGACCAATCCAATACCCAAAACTCCCGCTATATTCATAGATCAAAAATCTGCTTTATGGACTGAAAAAGATTGCCTATCTCTCCCGTTAATACATACAGTACTACCACCAGTCCGGCTATGGTGGTCAAAAGCGCCTGTTCCTCTCTTCCCGACCTTATTAAAAGCTGATTAAGCACCGCAACTACTATCCCTACTCCTGCTATTTTAAAAATCAAATCCACATTCACTTTTTACCACCTCACATGAGCAAAATTACCGCTAACATTCCCGTTAAAAAGCCTATATTCCTGTACATCTTCCCGTATTTTTCATAATTATTCTTTGCGTCTATTTCCAGAAGCTCTAAAGTTTTTACGGTGTTTTTTATGTTCCTTTGCTGGGAAACTGTGTCTGTAATTCCCAAAGTCTTTGAAAATGATGTCAAAACTTCCATATCAGCCTTTTCCAATTTTTCGCTCCCTACGGCGTTCAAAAACCATTCTCCGGCACTATCTCCCGACGGATCCTCTGCAGATATTCCTCCCAGTTTTTTTATACTTTCCATTACCTTGTCCATGCTGATTTTGCCATAGCTTATCTCATTTTCCATTATCCTCA